>DBDO01000215.1:15877-28124 GCA_002293605.1 Desulfovibrionaceae bacterium UBA930 | reverse complement strand
CCCGGCGCAGACGCCGCGCCAGCCCCTCAGGCTCAATAAACGCTGGCAAAGCAGTAAAAAATAGTCAGAGCGGCGCGTCATCCTCTCCGCCGCGCCGCCGATATTATGAAAATCTTTGTCACTGGGGCAGGCAGCCCCCAGCGACAGAGAATGGGGATTGCCCGTCCCCGCCTTCAAGTCCATGCGCCAAAAGCCGCTCTCCATCAGCTTTTGAGCGTTGCATGTAAAAGGCCTAACCGGCGACAAGGCGGAGCTCTCCCCGCCTTTTGCCAGGATTCGGAGGCCCGGCGCGTATCAAGCGCCCCTCTCCCACGCGGAAGTCCTTTCCCAAGAAAAGGACTTCCGGCCCGGACAAGCGTCCGGTGCCGCCACAAGTGGCAAGAACAAGCCGAAAAGCACGTTTTCGGCGTAGCGATCTTCATGCACACCGAGTAAACGGAGTATGAAGATGGCGTTTACGGACCCGCCGCTGCCACGGCGGACAATCCGCTCCTTCAGCCGCGCATGTTGCAGTCCATGCGCGGCTGTTCTTTTGCTCTTTGCCCGGCACGCGGGAAAGGATCCGGCTTGCCAAACGCAGGAGCCTTCCGTAGACTCGCTTCAGCGTTCTTTCGTACAAAAGGAGAACATATGGCGGGCATCTACATAGCGTCTACCGCGCCCAGGGCGGGAAAAAGCCTTTTGAGCTTTTCGCTTGGCATCCTGCTGCAACAGGCCGGAATGAGCGTGGGCTATATGAAGCCCCTGGGCCGGACTCCGCAAAAACATGATGAACTGCTGGGAGACGCCGATGCCCTTGTCATACAGGAGGTACTGGGGCAAAATATGCCCGCTGATGCCCTTACGCCCCTTATGCTGCCCAGGAACCTGCACGGCCTGGCCATGGCCGGAGAGACAGGGCAAAGCGATGGTACCTTAACCCGCATCCGCGAGGCCTATGCAAAAATCAGCGA
Organism: Desulfovibrionaceae bacterium UBA930; assembly: GCA_002293605.1. Taxonomy (GTDB): domain Bacteria; phylum Desulfobacterota; class Desulfovibrionia; order Desulfovibrionales; family Desulfovibrionaceae; genus Frigididesulfovibrio. Next base: position 27,171 of record DBDO01000215.1, on the reverse strand, counting down.
GGGCAAAGATCTTACTCTGATTTCCGGCACTGCGGCCTTTCCTGCGGCAGGGCGCTTCGCCAATGTGGACGGCCTGCGTCTGGTGCGCACGCTGGGCCTGAAAGTGCTTTTTATTGAGCGCTATACGGATGGCATCAATTTTGACGGGCTGCTCCTGCTAAAAGACCTGTTGGGCAGTGATCTGCTCGGCCTTGTGCTGAACGATGTCCCGGAAGAGGAGATGCGCGATGTTTACAAGGTGCTCATCCCCTGGCTTGAAACCCGTGGCATTGCCGTGCACGGCGTGATGGGTCATGAGCCGGGGCTCACGGCCATACGGGCAAACGACCTCGCTCACAGCCTGAACGGCCATATAGTAGCCGGTAGCGCCCATGCCTCGCGCATGGTCAACGGCTTTTTGATCGGTGCCATGCAGGTGGGCAATTTTATGCTGCACCTGCGCAACCACAAAGATTGCGCCGTTATCGTGGGCGGCGACAGGCTGGACTTGCAGCTCGCGGCCCTGTATGCCAAAATTCCCTGTATCATCCTGACCGGCAACATAGCCCCCTCGGAAATGATTCGAGCCAAGGCCGAAGACAGGGGCGTAACCTTGCTCATGGTAAAAGAAGACACCTATACGGCGGCCCAGGCCCTGTCTCGCATTCTGCGCTTTAAAAAGCTGCGCGATCTGGCCCAAATCCGTCTGGCCGTTGAGCTTGCGAAAAAAAGCCTGAAGCTGGAGGGCATCCTCCAGGCCCTTGGCGAGCAGTCCCGGCAGGAACCTGCCCCTCCCATTCCAGAATAAGACGAATGCCCCGTTCTTTCTATACCTCTGGCCATACCTTTGGAGAGCCCAATGCTTGACCTCAAACTCCTGCAACGAAATCCCGCCAGCGTCGCCCAGGCCCTTGCAGCGCGCAATTCCTCCATCCGGGTTGAGGAGTTCACCGCCCTGGATGAACGCCGTAAAACCCTGCTTGCAGAGGGCGAAGCCTTAAAGAGCGAGCGCAACAGGGTTTCAGCCGAGGTAGGCATGATTAAAAAGGGCGGCGGCGATGCCTCGGCCCTGATTGAACGCATGGGCGAGGTAAACGCCCGCATCAAGGAACTGGACCGCTCTCTCGAAGCTGTGGAGGGTGATCTGAAGACATGGATGCTGGCCGTGCCCAACATACCCCATGCCAGTGTGCCCCTGGGAAAGGACGAAAACGACAATCCCGAACTGCACCGGTGGGGTCAGCCGCGAGAATTTTCCTTTCCCCCCAGGGAACACTGGGAGCTCGGCGAAGCGCTTGGCGGGCTGGATTTTGATCGCGGCGCAAGGCTCGCAGGCAGCCGCTTTGTTGTATACAAAGGATGGGCCGCGCGTCTGGAGCGGGCCCTGGTGAATTTCTTCCTTGATGTCCATACCCGGGACCATGACTATGTGGAAATGCTCACCCCGCTTATGGTCAATCGCGAAACCATGACCGGAACGGGACAGTTGCCAAAATTCGAGGACGACCTCTTCAAGCTGGCTGACTGGGACTATTTTCTGATCCCCACGGCTGAAGTGCCGCTGACCAATCTCCATGCGGGCGACATTCTTGAAGAGGCGATGCTGCCCCTTGCCTTTACCGCGCAAACACCCTGTTTTCGCTCCGAAGCGGGCAGTTACGGCAAGGATGCCAAAGGCCTTATTCGGCTGCATCAATTTACCAAGGTGGAGATGGTGCGCTATGCACTGCCGGACCAGTCCTTTGCAGCACTTGAGCTGATGCGTGAGCATGCCGAAAGCCTGCTGCAACGCCTTGAACTGCCGTATCGCGTCATTACCCTGTGCACTGGCGATATGGGCTTTGCCTCGTGCAAAACCTATGACCTGGAAGTCTGGCTGCCAGGGCAGGGCAAGTACCGAGAGATTTCCTCCTGCTCCAACTGCGGAGACTTTCAGGCCCGCCGCGCTGGCCTTCGCTACAGGCCAGCCGCCGGGGGCAAGCCGGAATTCCTGCATACCCTCAATGGCTCTGGCCTGGCTGTTGGCCGCACCCTGGTCGCCATTCTTGAAAACGGCCAGCAGGAAGACGGCAGCATTATTCTGCCCGCCGCGCTGCGCCCCTATATGGATGGGCTTGAACGCATTCCAGCGGGCAGAGTATGAAAACTCCCGGTCTGAACAACAGCGCTTTTGCCGACCCTGCTCTGTGCCAGGGCCTGCTGCACGCGCTTGAGCAAAAACTGGATGCCCCCTTGCGTTTCATGGAAGTCTGCGGAACGCATACCGTGGCTATTTTTCGCAGCGGGCTGCGCTCCCTCCTGCCAAAAGGGATCGAGCATCTTTCCGGCCCCGGCTGTCCGGTTTGCGTAACGCACGATAGAGAAATCGCGGCCTGTATTACCCTGGCGGGAAGAGACGGGGTGCGCATCGCCACCTTTGGAGATCTCATGCGCGTGCCGGGTCCGGAAGGCAAAAGCCTGAAGCAGGCCAAAGCCCAGGGTGCGGCTATCGATATCGTCTATTCCCCCCTTGATGCCCTGCAACTGGCCCAGCAGCATAAAGACGAGCAGATTGTCTTTCTTGGCGTTGGCTTTGAAACCACTGCCCCGACCGTAGCAGCGACTATCCAGATGGCCCAGCGCAAAGGCCTGCCCAACTTCAGCGTGCTCTCCTTCCATAAGCTGGTACCCCCGGCGCTTGAAGCCCTGCTGGCGGACGAAAGGCCGACAGAAGAGGGCGGTATAGACGCCTTTCTCCTGCCCGGTCACGTTTCGACCATTCTCGGGCTGGAGCCCTATCGCTTTATGGTTGAACGTTACGCAAGACCTGGCGTAATCGGCGGTTTTGACCCGGCGGACATCCTCCAATCTCTCCTGTTGATGCTGGAAATGCGTAAAAAAAGCGTACCTGCCATTGTCAACCAATACAGCAGGGCTGTGAGCGATACGGGCAACGCCCACGCGCGCGCTATTTTATTTGATGTATTTGCGCCTTCAGACGCCCTGTGGAGAGGTATCGGACTCATCCCCGCCAGCGGGCTCGTCATGAAAGACAGCTATGCCGAATACGATGCCTGGAAGCGCTTTAGCCTGACATTACCGGATGTGCCTGAAGTGAAAGGCTGTACCTGCGGTGATATCCTTAAAGGCAGACGCAGCCCCGGCCAATGTCCCCTTTTCGGCAAGGCTTGCACTCCAGCCAATCCGGTCGGCCCCTGCATGGTCTCTACCGAGGGAAGCTGCGCTGCCTATTTCAAGTATGCTATTGGGAACCTCTGACCCCTACCCGGAGCCTCACATGGATGAACCCCGCGTGCTTCTTGACTACGGCAGCGGCGGCAAGGCGGCTCAACGCCTGATCACCGATCTCTTTGCGCGCTGTTTTGCCAATCCCATTCTGGCCGCTATGGATGATGCTGCCCTGCTGCAAGGCCTATCCGGCCAACTTGCCATGAGCACGGATGGCTATACAGTAGACCCCCTGGAATTTCCCGGTGGCACTATCGGCACCCTGGCTGTGCATGGCACAGTCAATGATGTCGCCATGCTGGGCGCGCGGCCTTTATATTTGAGCTGCGCCTTTATCCTTGAAGAGGGGCTCCCCATGGCCCTGCTGGAACGGATAGTCGAAAGTATGGGTGAAGCCGCCCGAAGCGCGGGCGTACACATAGTGACCGGGGACACCAAAGTAGTGCCAAAGGGCGCGGCAGATAAAATGTTTATTGTCACCACAGGTCTGGGGGAAGTCCTGAGCTCTCCGACCCCATCCGGCAGCAGGGCCTTGCCTGGCGATGCCATTTTACTTTCCGGCAGCATCGGCGATCATGGTCTGACCGTTCTCTCCCGCCGAGAGGGCCTGCCCCTGGCCGCAGATGCGCGCAGCGATTCCGCAGCACTGCACCATATGGTTGCGGCCCTGGTACGCGAAGTCGGCAGTATCCACACTCTCCGCGATCCCACACGCGGAGGCCTGGCCACCACTCTGAACGAAATCGCTGCACAATCCGGCGTACTGTGCAATATTCAAGAGAGCGCCATTCCCGTCCGCCCTGGCATTATGGCAGGCTGCGCCGTCCTCGGGCTTGACCCCCTCTATCTGGCCAATGAGGGCAAACTCATCTGCGTGCTCCCTAAAAATCTGGCTGATGAGGCACTGGCTGTCATGCGCAGTTTTCCGGAAGGGCAGGAGGCCGTTCGTATCGGCTCAATCCAAGCCCCCGGCCAATATGGCAAAGCAGGACAGGTTGTGCTGCACACCGCGCTGGGAGGCAAGCGCCTGCTGGGCATGCTGGAAGGGGAGCAATTGCCTCGGATCTGTTGAACGGGATGTGTGGCTACTACTCGAAACTTCACGAAAAAACACAGATAGCCTCCATATAAAAGGGAGCTGTNNACAGCTCCCTTTTATATGGAGGCTCACAATCTGAGCTATGTAACGCTGTTGTCCTGCAAGGATTCACACAACTTTAAAGAAAACCCTTGCATGGGCCACACCCTTCGCCCCTGCCTCATTCCGTCTTTACCTTGACTTTCTATGCACGCTTGCCTATAAACAAAATACATAAACGTAGCCAACAAAACCCTGGCTCCTGACATGCCCTCTGTTTCACATGAAACAGCATCCACCAACAGCAAAGGAATCCCTGTGGCCAGAATAATAGCGGTAGCCAATCAGAAGGGAGGCGTGGGAAAAACCACAAGCGCGGTTAATTTAGCCGCTTCTCTGGCAGTTATGGAAAAACGAGTGCTGCTTGTTGACTGCGATCCACAAGCAAACACAACCAGCGGCCTGGATATAAGTCCTGCTGCTTTGTCGCTCTATCAGATATTTTTTCAGCCGGAAAAAGCTGCGCAAGCCATCATCTCAGCAGGCTCCTACCTGTCTGTGCTGCCGTCCACAACCGATCTGGTTGCCATAGAGATGGAGTTGGTGGATAAAATTGGGCGAGAGTACTATCTTGCGGAAGTCATCAAGGTTTTGGAAAAAAACTATGATTACATCATCTTTGACTGCCCCCCCTCGCTGGGGCTTTTGACCCTGAACGCGCTTTGCGCCGCACGCGAACTACTTATCCCCCTACAGTGCGAATATTTTGCCCTGGAAGGCATTGTCAAACTTCTACACACCTTCGAACTGGTGAAAAAACGCTTGAACCCCGGCCTGTCTCTACTTGGCGTGGTCCTGACCATGTATGACATACGGAATAAATTGACCCGCCAGGTCAAAAACGAAGTCAGAAAATGTTTTGCAGATCATCTGTTTGAAACGGTCATTCCGAGAAACGTCCGCCTGTCAGAAGCGCCCAGCCACGGGAAATCCATCATCCATTACGATATCAAATCAAAGGGCGCTGAAGCCTATCTTGCCCTGGCAAAAGAAGTCATCCTGCGTAAGCCCATCAAAAAGGAAGGATGAGCCCAGGCTCTTTTGTCGCCTGAAAAGAGGATAGCCCCCGAAAGGAGGGAGCGAGATAGCCCTCAAGCCCTCTACCGCCATCTTCTGTGCCCTTGCCGAGGTCCGGGGAGGCCTCTGCCTCCCCGGAAAACTTTTTAAAGGCAACTCTAGCGGCTGCCGCAGGCATGCAGCGTATATTCAAAGCAGACATGGTCCTTGAAGTGCTTTTTGCGCACGGTTGCACCGCAAGCCCGACACTGGAACACCGCCAGCCCCCCGATTTGTGCGCTGCGGAGCGTAAAGGGCCGGACCGGGTCTGTAGTCCAGTCTTCCGCTTGCGCGCCGCAGTTGCCACACTCCACACGCGCCTCATACGGATATTTGAAGTCCCAGTACTGCTTGAATTCATCCCATTCGTGCAAAGGCTCCGGGCGCTCCTGCGGCTCCATATCCTCCAGCATGCCGCGAATCATGGGCTCCAGCCTGTGACTGAATCGGCTCCACAGTTCTGCACTGAGCAAAACAGCATAAAAATTGCCGCTTTTATCATAGAGCGGCAGATAGTGATCGGAATGAGCCATATGGCCTCCTTGGCAAAAAATTCATCGGGCAGCGAGAACAACATACAAGACGCGCGTCACAAAATCTCTGTAAAATCTGCAACTGTCAAGGCAGGATCAGGGACAGCCTTCTTGTTTTGACGGGGCTCCGCCCCAAAGCTATTGAGAAACATCCTCAAAGTGGAACTCCCTCGCCTGCAGAAAAAAGACAGGATTTGACTTTGCCCTGCGGAAAAGGCAAAGTTGGAGCATAACGCCTGCGAGGACAGGCGCAAGGATTCCCAAGTAATCAGGAGGCCGCAATGGCGTTACAATCAACAGGGCTGGGCAGAGGGCTGGACGCGCTCATCAGAGAGACCCAGGATGCACAGGACAATAGCGGCGCGAGTATGCTCCTTTTACGGGATATCCAGCCCAATCCCAGGCAGCCTCGGCGCAACTTTAATGAAAAAGCGCTGGAAGAACTGGCAGCCTCCATACGCAGCCAGGGGCTTTTGCAGCCTTTGCTGGTTCGCCCGGCCGGGGCTGCCAGCCCCGGTAAATATGAAATTGTAGCGGGTGAGCGACGTTGGAGGGCCTGCCAGATGGCCGGGCTTGCCGAGGCCCCGGTGTTGATTCGCAGTTTCTCAGCCCAGGATACGCTCGCCGCGGCCCTTATTGAAAATATTCAGCGTGAGGATCTCAACCCCATAGAGGAAGCCCAGGGGTTGCATATACTCAAGGAAGAATTCGGCCTGAGCCAGGAGGATCTGGCCCAAAAGCTCGGCAAAAGCCGCTCTGCCGTTGCGAACAGTCTTCGCCTGCTCAGTCTGCCGGATTCTGTTCGCAGCCTGATAGCCGAAGGCAAACTCAGCGCCGGACACGCCAGGGCTCTACTCAGTGTGCACGATGCCCGCGCGCAGGAATACCTGAAAAATTTAATTCTTGAAAGCAACCTTTCCGTTCGGGAGGCTGAAGGGCTGGCCGCAGGCTGGAAGGAGAACGGACGCTTTGAGCTTTTCGGAGTGCACGGCGATATTCCTGAACCGCCGCTGGTAAGTCCTGCACCGCAGGGCGCGGCAAGCCGAAAAAGCAAGCCGCAAAGCGCGCGTATACTGGAAATTCAAAATCATATAGGGGGCTTATACAAGCTGCCTGTGCGCGTTACCGGTAAGGAATCGCGCGGAAAAATCAGCTTTTCTTACAGCAGCAGGCAAGAATTGGACGAACTCCTGTCTCGGCTGGCCCAGTGCGCGCTGGAAGGGGAAAAGCACACGCCGCTCGATACTGCCGGGCATAAAGCCCTGCAAGGCAGCGCCCTGGCTGCGCTTGACGGCTGCCGCAGAGAATCCCTCAAAGGGGCGACCCTTCAGGCCTTGGGACGCAGCAAAAGCGAAGCCCTGACGGCTGCCCCAGCTTTGGAGGCGGTTGCCGAAAGCGCCCCGAGAAAAAGCCTTGCGCAGAACGCAGACCTGCACGGTGCTTCTGTCGCGCAGGAGCTGGAACACTGATGCCCGGCCCTGACTCAAGTCCCGCTTTTGAGATTCCCGCCCTGCAAAGGGCAATCGCAGCCTTTGCAAAGGCGCGCGTCCTTATCATTGGCGATGCCATGCTGGATGAATATCTGACCGGGGATGCGGAGCGCATCTCCCCTGAGGCGCCTGTTCCTGTCGTTACAGTTGAGTCGGAGCGCCATCTGGTTGGAGGCGCGGGCAATGTCGCGCGTAATATTGCCGCGCTTGGCGGCTCGCCCGTGCTCGTTGGGATCCGGGGCGATGATGCGCCCGGTGATGATATGGAGCGCTGCCTTGAACAGGAGGGCGTCTTTTTCTCTCTGTTGCCTGTGAAAAACCGGCCCACAACCACCAAAACCCGCGTGCTGGCAAGGCGGCAGCAGGTTGTGCGCATTGACAGGGAAGATACAAGCCCGCTGCACAGCGCCTGGACGCAAAAACTGCTTGCGCTGGCCGCAAAAGAACTGCCTGAAAGCGGAGCCCTTGTCATTTCGGACTATGGCAAGGGGCTTATCTCCACAGAACTGATGCAAGGCTTGCAAAATCTCTTGCGCAGCACCGGCAAAAAAATTCCCGTGCTTGTGGACCCCAAGCCCTGCAACTTTTCGCTGTACACAGGGGTTTCCCTGCTAACCCCCAATGCCAAGGAAACGAGCGAATCCGTCAATATGCCGACAAGAACAAGCCAAGAGATAGTCAGGGCAGGACGGGAAATCATCGCAAGACTGGGGTGCGAGCAGCTCGTGACCACACTGGGCGGCCAGGGCATGGCGGTTTTTGAAAGCGCAGGGCAGGTAAGGCATATACCCACAGTGGCCCAGCAGGTCTTTGATGTCACGGGCGCGGGGGATACGGTTATTTCAACCCTTGCGCTAGGGCTTGCAACCGGTCAGTCCCTGCTCGTTTCCTGCCTGCTGGCCAACCATGCGGCTGGCATCGTAGTAGGACAGATCGGCGCAGCCACAGCAAGCGTAAAAACTCTGGCCGAGGCCGTGGACATGCTCCCCTTGCCGAGCATCGATGATTGGTCCTCGCTGGGCTAAAGGCCGTTTTTACTATAGTATACGTAGTATAAGGAATTGCCGTATGACTGTTCAGCACTCCGGATGGCGCTTTTGCCCTGTTGCCAGGCTTGCCGCCCCTCTTTGCCTTGCCCTGATGCTGCGCGCCCTGCCAGCTGCTGCTGCCTCAGCAGATGAGGCCACGGCAACCGGCGCTACTGAAGCCCTGTTCAGCGGCAGCTTTCTTGGTGCACTTTTGTTCGGTCTTCCCTATCAAGAAGTCGGCAAGGTGGATCTGCTCGCCTTGGCCCTGCTGCTTTTTTTTGTCTTCCGGGCCGTCATGGCCGGCAAAGGGCAAAAGGAGCAGGGGGACCGCTTTTCCGCTGCCCGCCGCTCCGAACTCTGGAACAGGCAGGATGAAAGCCCGAACAAGCGGGCAGAGAGCCAAAACAGTGTAGAGCATTCGCGCAACCCGGCCTCCGGCGAAAATGGAAAAACTACAACAAACGCCTGGTCCGCCCGCTTGCGCGGAGAAGAGTGCAAACAAGGCCCCGCGTCTCGCAAAAAGCGAACCGTCCAGGAAAACGCCGCTGCAATGTGGGGAAGCCTCAGCTCCTACAAACAGGAAAAAGCGCAGACTGCGCCCCCTGTGGCGCAAGACATGGAAGCGGGTTTTGATGTTAACGACTTTCTTGAAGGGGCGCGCACCTTGTATGTGCGGCTGCAGCAGGCTTGGGCCGCGCGCAAGGTAGATGAGCTGGCACCTTTTATCTCCACTCCCTTGCTGGAGCTGTTACAAAAGCAGGCTAAGGCCGATCCAAAGCCTGTTACTGTGGAAATTCTGCTGGTCAATGGCACATTGAACGGCATTGTTCAAGAAAAAGACGGCGAAAAGGCTGAAGTGGCCTTTTCTGTGCTTATGCGCACCGGACAAGAGGAAGCGCCCGCCGAAATCAGGGAAGTCTGGCAGTTCGTCAGAAGCTCCGATTCTGGCGGAATGTGGCGCTTGACCGGCATCCGGCAAGCATAGGGCAGAGTCAGGGCGCAAATAGCCCGTCTGCCGGAAAACTTTACTGTACAACTCTAAGGACGCTATGGACGACAGCATATTCGGACTCTCCCCCCACCGCTTTACGGGTAAAAAAGCGCACCCGGAGGCCTGGATGACCATAACCCCGCTCGGGGGCTTTGGCCAGATCGGCATGAACTGCATGGTATGGAGCACGCCGCAGGCGAAAGTCGTAGTAGATTGCGGGCTTATGTTCCCCAGCGACTACCATCTTGGGGTGGATGTGGTCATCCCCCGTTTTGATTTCATTCTGGAGCACAAAGACGAAGTAAAGGGCATAGTGCTCACCCACGGGCATGAGGACCATATAGGAGCCTTGCCCTGGCTGCTGCAACATCTACATGTACCCATTTACGGCTCCCCCTTCACCCTGGCCCTGGTTGAACACAAGTTGCGCGAGCGCGGCCTTCTGGAACGCGCGCAGCTTGTGCAGGTCGGCCCTGCCACGCCGCTGACGCTCGGTGATATGACTTTTCATTTCTTCCCCGTATGCCACAGCATTATCGATGGTTACGCGCTGGGTGTTGAAACCCCGGCTGGAAAAGTCGTACACACCGGGGACTTTAAAATCGATCTCAATCCTCTGGAGGGACCGGGCACAGATCTTGCTCTGTTCCGCAAGTTTGCTGGCAAGGAGGGCGCGGCCCTGCTGCTTTCAGACTCCACCAACGTGGAACGGGAAGGTCGTTCCCTTTCGGAACGCGATGTGCTGGCCAACTTGCGCTCCCTGTTCTTGCAGGCCCCTGGCAGAATTATCGTCACGCTATTCTCCAGCCACATTCAGCGCATACAGGAAGTCTTTGACTGCGCTGACGAAACCGGTCGCAGCGTTGTGGTCGGCGGCCGCAGTTTGGTCAACAACATCGGCATGGCCCAGGAACTCGGACGCCTGCGCCCGCCCAGCAAACTGTATACGGATGCCGCTGCGGCCCCGAGCCTTGCGGATGACAAAACCGTGTTGCTGGTCACAGGTTCCCAGGGCGAGCCGCTGTCCGCCCTGTCCCGCATCGTTTCCGGCGGCCATAAAAACCTCTCCATTCATGAAGGGGATATGGTGATCATGTCCTCCAGGCTTATTCCCGGCAACACCATGGCCGTGAATACCCTGGTTAACAACCTGTATCGCCTGGGCGCGGAAGTATACTTTGACAAAGAGCACCCTGTGCACGCCTCGGGGCACGCGCAGCAAAAGGAACTGGCGGACATGATCCGCGCGGTCAAGCCCCGCTGCTTCGTTCCGCTGCACGGCGAATACCGCCACTTGGTCAAACATGTTCGCCTTGCCACCAAGTGCGGAGTTTGCGAACTGAACAGCGCTATCATCGAAAACGGACAGCCCTTTACCCTGACCCCGGGCGGCCTCACCTTGGAAGAGCCCATTCTCGCCCAGTCCACCCTGGTGGACGGCAAAGGCGTTGGCGATGTCGGGCAGGCCGTGCTCAAAGAACGGCACATCCTGGGCGGAGAGGGCATGGTTGTGGTGGTCATGGTGCTGGATGAAAGCACCTGGTCTATTCTGCAAGGGCCGGAAATTTTCTCCAAGGGCTTTGTGTTCGAACAGCAATACGACCACCTGCTCGAAGACGCAAAATGCCTTGTGCTTGATGCCATTGAAGGCTACCCGCCTGGCAAGCTCGATAAGCTCCAGGAACGCATCCGCAGCTCGCTGCGGCGTTTTTTCCGCAAGATTCTGGACCGTGACCCGGTTATCATTCCTGTAGTCACGGCGGTATAATGCCAATTTCAGATAAAAACTGCCTTAATTTTTATCTGGAATTGGAAGTACGTGCCAGGATGGCACGCCGAAATACGAAGTAT
>DBDO01000215.1:13369-15835 GCA_002293605.1 Desulfovibrionaceae bacterium UBA930 | reverse complement strand
AATAAGAGATACTCCTTGGCAGGCTGCACAGCATGAAAAAGCATTTCACCAAACGCACCTGGATACTTGTCATTCTGCTGATTTTGGGATCGGCCTGGTTTATCTCTTCCCGTCTGGCAGGCAAGCAGCCCGAGCGCCCGGTCCAAAAGCCCCAGCTTGTACGGGCCACAGCGGCCCGCCTTGGCAGTATGGAGCTTTTTATCCAGGCCCTGGGAACTGTAAGCTCCCCAAACACAGTCACGGTGAAAAGCCGCGTGGACGGTCAACTCATGGCCCTGCACTTTACGGAAGGGCAATTGGTGCATGCAGGGGATCTGCTGGCGGAAATAGACCCCCGGCCCTTTGAGGTACAGTTGCAGCAAGCCCAGGGGGCCCTGGCCCGGGATGAAGCCTTGCTCAAAGATGCCGAACTCGATTTAATACGTTATCGAAAACTTATTAAAGAGCAATCTGTATCTCAACAACAGCTGCAAACTCAAGAGTCTATTGTAGGACAGCACAGAGGAGCTGTCATTACCGATAAGGCTGCGGTAGCTAATGCAGAGCTACAACTGAGCTACAGCCGCATCAGCGCGCCTGTTCCCGGCCGGGTCGGTCTGAAAAAAGTGGATGTGGGCAATATGATCCGCTCCGCAGACAGTGAAGGCATTGTCGTCATCACGCAGATCCGGCCCATGCATGTCATTTTTACCCTTGTAGAAAAACAGATCCCTGCTGTCTTTGCCGCCATGCGGGAAGGCGGCCCTTTGACGGTCGAGGTCCGGGGGCAGGACAATAAAACCCTGCTGGGCACAGGGGAGCTTTTAACCATTGACAACCAGATCGATACGGCCACAGGCACGGTCAAGGCCAAAGCCGTTTTCGCCAATAAAGAGCGTAGCCTTTTCCCCAACCAGTTCGTCAATGCCCGACTCAAGGTCAAAACCCTGGAACAGGCCCTGATCATTCCCACCTCGGCTGTGCAGCGCAATACTGAAGGCTTCTTCGTCTATCGTGTAGAGGAAGGCAGAACCCACAGCCGGGCCATCAGCCCCGGCTATGCCTCGGATAGTGAAACAGTCGTGGAAGCGGGGCTGGCCGAAGGTGATATTGTGGTTACTGACGGCGTGGACCGCCTGCGCGATGGCATGCCCGTCATTATCGATACAAAGCCATGAACCCCTCGCGCCTGTTCATTCTCCGCCCGGTCGCCACCTCTTTGCTCATGGCGGCGCTTTTTCTGGCCGGACTGCTGGCCTACCGTAACCTGCCCATTTCCGCACTGCCGGAAATAGACTACCCTACCATCCAGGTTGTCAGCCTGTATCCTGGCGCGAGCCCTGATGTGGTCACCTCCGGAATTACCGCGCCCCTGGAACAGCAATTCGCGCAAATGCCGGGTCTTGGCCGCATGTCTTCGCAAAGCGCGGGCGGGGCCTCGGTCATCACCCTGCAATTTATTCTGGAAATGAGCCTGGACGTGGCCGAACAGCAGGTACAGGCCGCCATCAATCAGGCCAGCAGCTATCTGCCGGGCGATTTGCCAAACCCGCCGATCTACAACAAGGTCAACCCCGCTGACCCGCCTATCATGATTCTGGCCGTGCGCTCCACAGGCATGCCCTTGCCCCGTTTGCAAGATTTGGTAGATACCCGACTCGCGCAAAAGATTTCGCAAATTTCCGGAGTGGGTCTGGTCAGCCTCTCGGGCGGCCAGCGTCCGGCCGTGCGCATTCAGGTTAATCCCCGCCTTCTGGCCTCTTACGGCCTGTCCATGGAAAACCTGCGCACAGCCGTGGGCAATGCCAATGTGAACATTGCCAAAGGGAGCTTTGACGGGCCCGAGCGCTCTTCAACCATAGATTCCAACGACCAGCTTAAGAGCGCGGACGAATACCGAAAGCTCATTATTGGCTATACAAACGGCGCTCCCGTTCATCTTTCCGCAGTGGCCGATCTGACGGATGGAGCGGAAAATGAGCGCCTTGCCGCCTGGCACAACACAAGCCCGGCCATTATTGTGAACATCCAGCGCCAGCCCGGTGCCAACATCATCCGGGTGGCGGATGAAATAAAAGAATTGCTGCCCGCCCTGCGCGCATCCCTGCCCGGCAATGTTACGGTGCAGGTGCTGACCGACCGCACCGTGACCACCAGGGCCACGGTAGCCGATGTACAAATGGAACTCGGTCTGGCCGTCATTCTGGTAATCGTCATCATGTTTGTCTTTTTGCGGAACATCCCCGCCACCATCATTCCCGGCGTGGCTGTTCCGCTTTCCCTGGTAGGCAGTTTCGCCATACTGTATTTTCTCGGCTATTCCATCAATAACCTGACCCTGATGGCCCTGACCATTGCCACAGGCTTTGTGGTCGATGATGCCATTGTCGTGACGGAAAACATCAGCCGCTATCTGGAACGCGGCGATTCCCCCCTGGAAGCGGCCATAGCCGGGGCAGGGCAGATCGGCTTCACCATCATTTCCCT
>DBDO01000215.1:8414-13345 GCA_002293605.1 Desulfovibrionaceae bacterium UBA930 | reverse complement strand
TTTCGCGAATTCGCGGTTACCCTCGCGGTGTCCATTCTGCTCTCCGCCATTATCTCCCTGACCCTCACGCCCATGATGTGCGCCTACCTGCTTCGACCCCTGCCCCGAAAAAGCGGTAAACCAGGCTCCACGCTCTGGGACAAAACAATTATCCTGTACGACAGGCTTTTGACAAAGGTGCTGGAACACCAGGGCCTCACCCTGCTGGTGGCCGCCGCCACCCTGCTCTTGACCATACTTTTGTATATTCTTATGCCTAAAGGCTTCTTTCCGGTGCAGGATACAGGGCTCATCGCAGGCATTACCGAAGCCCCGCAAAGCATCGGCTTTGCAGAAATGTCCAGGCGCCAGAATCAGGTTGCCGAGCTGGTGCTTCAGGATCCGGATGTGGAGGGTCTGTCCTCTTTCATCGGCGTGGACGGCAACAACCCGACCCTGAACAGCGGGCGCATGTCCATCAATCTCAAGCCATTGAGCGAGCGCTCGGCCCGGGCCCCGGAAATCGTCCGCAGAATAAGCAAAAACCTGGAAACCCTGCCCGGCATCAAGCTCTATATGCAGCCTGCTCAGGACATAACCATTGAAGACAAAGTCTCCCGAACCCAGTACCAATGCAACCTTGAGGCCCTGAGCCTGGAAAGTCTCCAGCTCTGGACCCCGAAACTCTTGTCCGCACTGTCCGAGCGCCCGGAACTTGCGGACGTGACTTCGGATCTGCAGGCCGGAGGCAAGCAGGCCTTTGTGAGCATCGACCGGGACCGGGCTGGCAGTTTGGGCGTATCTGCAGCAGCTGTGGACAGCGCGCTTTACAGTGCCTTCGGGCAACGCATGATCTCCACCATCTTTACCCAAACCAGCCAGTACCGGGTGATTCTGGAGGTCAAACCGGAATTTCGCAGGGATCCGTCCAGCATCGAGCATATCTATGTCAGCGGAAAAAACGGAAGCATGGTGCCTCTCTCGGCCCTGAGCAGGGTGGAAGAACGGGAAGGACCGCTGGTAGTCAACAGGCAAGGACAGTTTCCCTCGGCCACCATTTCTTTCAACCTCGGCCAAGGCTATAGCCTTGGCGAGGCGGTCGCCGCGATCGAAGACACAGCTAAAGCAATCGCCTTGCCGCACAATCTGCCCCTCAGCTTTGAAGGAGCGGCCAAAGCCTTCCAGGGTTCCCTTTCCGGCACGCTCTGGCTCATACTCGCGGCTGTTGTAACCATGTACATAGTGCTCGGCGTACTCTATGAACACTACATCCACCCCATCACCATTTTGTCCACTCTGCCGTCAGCAGGCGTGGGCGCGCTGCTCGCCCTGATGCTCTTTCGCATGGACCTCGGCATTGTAGGGATTATCGGGATTATCCTGCTCATCGGCATCGTCAAAAAAAATGCCATTATGATGATCGATTTTGCCCTGGAAGCCGAACGGCGCGAAGGCAAAAGCCCCCGTGAGGCTATTCACCAGGCCTGCCTGCTTCGCTTGCGGCCCATACTCATGACCACCCTGGCCGCTCTCTTCAGCGCCCTGCCCATGATGCTGGGCTCGGGCATGGGTTCGGAACTCAGAAGCCCCTTGGGCGTGACCATGGTTGGAGGACTGTTGTTCAGCCAGATTCTGACTCTGTTCACCACTCCTGTCGTCTATCTCGCCTTTGATCGACTGGGGCGTTTGAAGAATTGTGGGGCTCCGCTCCACACCCAGGCAAGGGGGTGATCCCCCTGCATCCCCATTTCCTCAAAATGGCGTAAAACGTTATTTTCCAGAAATTATGGGTCCAGGGGCCGGAGGCTCCTGGCGGGGTGTGGGGCGGGGCCCCACAAAATTTGTCTAAAGATAAAGCAGATTCAGCGGTCTGCGGCAACGTTGAAGGACGATTTTTTTTATGCTATACTTTTATTAATGCGCTTGGGGCGCAAACTTGCTTTTCTCTCTCTTCTCCTACACTTATAAATTCATATATTTGCCGTGGTTAAAGAAACTTTGCGCCAGCATCTCGGAAATTTTTTTTCCGATTCCGATCTCAACCGTTGGTTTGATCCGCTGGATATGCATATTGACAGGACAAAGGATGTTCTCAACATCTTCTTTCCCCACCAGTACTTCGGCAACTGGTTCATGGACACGGTCAAAGACGGCTTTGAACGCGGCCTTGCGGATTTTGCCCAGGGCATGCGCGTTAGCTACCAAAGAGAGCTCCGCACAGCCCTGCTGTGTCCCGTCTCTGGTCTTGCTCCTGCAAAAGACGGCGCTTCGAAAAAAAACTTGCCGCATAATATTGCCGAAGAGCAGGATATGCTGCCGGACAGCCATTGCAGTTTCGACAGCTTCCTGGTTAATCGAAAAAACGACTTTCCACTTGCTGCGGCAAGAGATTACGTGTGTAAGGCGGGAAGGCCCCTGTACACCCCTTTTGTGCTGTACGGGCAAAGCGGTTCGGGAAAATCCCATCTGCTCGGCGCTATGGCCAGGGCCTTGAATAGAGATGAAAAACCTCTTTATTTCGGCGGAATAGCCTATCTCAAGCGTCTGCATTCCCTGGCGGATGGTATAAGCACGCTTGACGAGCGCTACGTATTTATTGACGATGCCCAGGGGGTAAGTGCCTGTAGCACCATGCAGGACGCTTTGTCCGCTCTGATTGATACCTTTCAATCCTCGGGCAGACTTTTGGCCCTGGCTTTTGACGCCCACCCCACCCAATGCGCCGGTTTGGGACAAAAGTTGCGTTCCCGCCTTGTCGCAGGCCTGGTGGTGGAGATTAAAAGGCCTGATTTGGACATCCGGCGGCAATATGTGCAGCGTAAAAACAGTCTTTCCTCCCTTGCCCTCAGCAAAGAACAGATTCTGGATATAGCGCACCGCCATCAGGATATACGCAGCATTGACGGCGTTCTGGCCAGAATATCGGCCTATCGCGCCCTATACCCTGCACAGGATGCAGACGCTTCCTCTGCGGATCTTTCCTCCATTTTGAATAGAGAAGAGGAACACGCTTTTTTAACGCCCCTGTCCATCATCCTTGCAGTAGCCAGAGAGTTTTCCCTGCCTCCGGAAGAACTCACCGGAAAGAGCCGGGGAAAAAATATTTCCCTGGCCCGGCATATAGCCATGCTGCTCTGCCGAGAACTGCTCGGGCTTTCCCTGATCCAAACCGGACGTATTTTCTCAGGCAGGGATCATTCCTCTGTACTGTATTCAATCAAAAAAATCAAACAATTACAGCTAAGTGACAAACATATGCACAAAAGAGTGGAAGAACTGCGCAAACTGTGCCTTACACGACACTGAGCAGAAGGGCCTGTTCGTAAAACAGGGGGAAAGCACAGGAGAGCGTCTCCAGCCTGTTCAGAAAAAATACTGTAAATTCAATATGATTACTGAGTTATGCACAAAGGAACAGCCCCTTTTACTCTAAAAGGAGAAGAATATGTATCTTACAGTATATAAAGAAGAAATCATCGAAGGGCTGCAACGCGCGGCTAACATCATCCCCCAGCGCACCGGCGCTGCCTATTTGCGCTCTATCTGGCTCAAGGCGGAAAACAACAGCCTGGAGCTGCTCTCCACGGACTCCAATATCGAGTTCAGAGGGCGCTATACTGCCGAGGTCAGGGAGCCCGGCCTGGTGGGCGTGCAGGGTCGCTCTTTTGTGGAACTTCTGCGCCGCCTTCCCTCAGGGCAGATTAGTCTTAAGGTGGATGAAACTGCCCCTGTTCTGCACATCGAACAGGGCCGCAGAAAATACAAGCTCCCAGTGAATGACGCCACCTGGTTCCAAAAATTTTCTGACTTTCCTGAGGAAGGGGCAGTCATCTGGGCCGGAGACTTCTTTCAGGAACTTATCGACCGTATTTTTTACTGCATTGGTGATGAGGGCGCTGACGCCTTGGCCTGCCTCTTCATGAAACCCGGCGAAAACGGACAGATTGAAGCCACGGGCATGAACGGCCACCAGTTTGCCATGATCCGTTTCGCCAATGACGACTTGCGTGCACTTCTGCCTGAGGAAGGCATGCTGGTGCAGAAAAAATATCTGAACGAGCTGAAAAAATGGCTGGGCACGGATGAAATCAACCTGAACATCAATAACAAACGTTTGTTCGTGCGCACGGAAAATAAGGCGGAATCCTTAAGTCTGCCGCTTTCTTCCTATCAGTATCCCGATTATTCGGTCTTTTTGTCACGCCTGAGCGGAGACGGCATTGCAAAGCTCACGCTCAACCGGGCTGAAGCGCAGGATGCGCTGTTACGCATCGCCATTTTCAATTCTGACAGCAACCGCTGCACCTATTTTGATCTTTCTGAAAAAGAAGCCGTGCTTTCCGCGAGCGGACAGGATTTGGGTTCGGCTTCCGAAAGCCTTGATGTAGACTATCAGGGCAGTGTTGAAAAAATTGCTTTTCCGACAAACAATCTCCTGACTATCATGGACCATTACGCCTCCTCCGAACTGACCCTGACCCTCACGGGGGCAGAAGGGCCTTGCGGTATTGCCGGTGCGGGTGATGCGGATTACCTCGTGATCATCATGCCCATGAAAATTCTGGATGACATCAACTTCAGCGAGGAACAGGTCTGATGACTGAAACAGCTCCGGTGCAGGGGACGTATAACGCTTCGAGCATTACCATTCTTGAAGGGCTTGCGGCCGTGCGCAAACGCCCGGCCATGTATATAGGCAGCACGGATGTCCGGGGTCTGCATCATCTGGTTTATGAAGTCGTGGATAACTCTATTGACGAGGCCATGGCAGGCTATTGCACCAGAATTACAGTTCGTCTGCATGTGGACGGTTCTTGCTCTGTTTCTGACAACGGGCGCGGTATTCCTGTGGATATACACCCTAAAGAGGGGGTGCCTGCCGTGCAGGTGGTCATGACCAAGCTGCATGCCGGGGGCAAGTTCGACAGTAATTCCTACAAGGTGTCCGGCGG
>DBDO01000215.1:0-8357 GCA_002293605.1 Desulfovibrionaceae bacterium UBA930 | reverse complement strand
GGCGTTCCGCTGGAAGAGTTGCGCACCCTTGGGCCCTCGGAAAGCCACGGCACCACTGTACGCTTCAGCCCGGATGACGAAATATTTGAAACCCTTGAATTTTCCTATGAAGTACTGCGCAAACGTCTTGAAGAGCTGGCCTATCTGAACAAGGGCCTGGAAATAGAATTTATAGACGAGCGCACGGATGAAAAAGAAAGCTTTCGTTTTGACGGCGGCATTGAGCAGTTCGTCAAAGATTTGAACGAAGGCGAGGCCACGGTGCACAGTGTTATCTACGGCTCTGGCGAAGCGCAGGGAATCGTGGCTGAATTCGCCCTGCAGTATAATGCGGGCTACAAGGAAAATACCCTGACCTTTGCCAACAATATCCGTACCAAGGAAGGGGGCACCCACCTTGCGGGCTTTAAAACGGCCTTGACCAGGGCCATCAATAACTACCTGAAAAACTCCGATCTGAATAAAAAATACAAGGGCGCGAGTCTTTCCGGCGATGATGTGCGTGAAGGCCTGACTGCTATTGTTTCGGTCAAGCTCCCTGACCCCCAGTTTGAAGGGCAGACCAAGACCAAACTGGGCAACAGCGAAGTGGCGGGCATTGTCGGCGGCATTGTCTATGATAAGCTCTGCGTTTTTTTTGAAGAAAATCCCAAAGATATCAAGCTGATCATCGAAAAGGCCATTGACGCGGCAAGGGCCAGGGATGCGGCGCGCAAAGCCAAGGAACTGGTGCGGCGCAAAGGGGCGCTTTCCGACAACTCCTTGCCCGGCAAACTGGCCGACTGCCAGAGCAAAGACCCTGGCGAATCGGAGCTCTTCATCGTGGAGGGCGATTCCGCAGGCGGTTCAGCCAAGCAGGGGCGCGATCCTTCCCGTCAGGCCATTCTTCCCCTGCGTGGAAAAATTCTGAACGTGGAACGCACCCGTTTTGACAAAATGCTGGCCAACAAGGAAATTAAAAATCTGATCACAGCCATGGGCGCGGGCATAGGCATGGTAGGCGGAGAGAGCGACATAGACCTTTCAAAACTGCGCTATCACACCATTGCCATTATGACGGACGCCGATGTTGACGGCGCGCACATCAGAACCCTGTTGCTTACCTTCTTTTTCCGCCAATACCGCGAGCTTATAGAACAGGGGCACCTGTATATAGCCCAACCCCCACTGTACCGGGCCCATTCAAGCAAGTTTGAAAAGTTCATCAAGGATGATGCCGAACTCAATGCCTTTTTGCTGGATCGCATCAGCAAGGACGCGCTCGTGCGCGCGGCCAACGGGCACAGCTTTTCAGGCCGAAGCATTGTTCGCCTGGCCAAGGATATCGCTTATATAGGCGCGCGCCTTCGCGATGCGGAAATAGCCGGCATAGCCGAGCCTCTGTTTATGGCCTTTTTGCGCTATCCCAGCCTGCTTGAACCCGCCTGCTTCGTGAACGGGGACCCGGATCTGGCCGCCTTCAAAGACTGGATCCGCGAGCGCGGCTTCAGTCTCTCCATAGAACAGGAAGAAACTGAACTTGAACTTCTGGTTCGGGTTGTTTTTGAGGATAAAAACGGGCACCGCACCAAGCTCAGTCCCGACTATTTCCGGTCAAAATCCTACAGACAGGCTTGGCAGGCCCGGTCCGCCATTGTGACGCAATGCGGAGGCACAGCCTTTGACATCGAACGTAAAGACGCGCTCATTCCCGTGCACGGGCTCTTTAATCTTGAGCGAACCCTGTTCGAAGAAGCGCGTAAGGGCATTAATATTCAGCGCTACAAAGGCCTTGGCGAAATGAATCCGGAACAGCTCTGGGTGACCACCATGAACCCGGAAAATCGCGTTTTGCTCCAGGTGACCATTGAGGACGCTGAAGAAGCTTCGGACGCCTTTGAAGAACTAATGGGCGACAGGGTAGAGGCCCGGCGCGAATTTATCGAGCGCAACGCCCTGACCGTGCAGGATCTGGATATATAGGCAGGATGTTTTTTGGGTTTTTGAGAGGGCTCCGCCCTCTCAAGCTCTCCCGGCAAAGGGGGGACCCCTTTGCAATCCCGATTCCAAAAAGCGGCAAGGCCGCTTTTTGGCGATGGGGGTCAAGGGACCTGAGGTCCCTTGCGGGAGTTCAGAGGGCGGAGCCCTCTGGCGGGGGTTGGGGCGGAGCCTCAAAGAAGGTATAAGGTAAAACAGCATGCTAATGAAAACACTGTTTTCCGCGATGCTGGCGGGCTTTTTTCTGCTTTGCGGAGCGGCTTTTGGCGCTTCCTTGCAATTGGAACCAGGTCTTTCGCTGCAAAGCCCCGCTAGCTGGGAGAGCTTGGACAGTGATTTTCATAGCGTGCCATCTGCCGTGCGGCATGTGCTGAACTGTGTGGATGCAAAAGCCGGGGAACTGAGGCGCGTAGGCTGGCTGATGGATGGACCTTCCGTGCAGGGGGCCTATTGTGTCTCTTTCAGGCAAAAGGGCATGGCCAAGGCCCTGGATATTTTAAAAAAGGCCAGAGGCAGGGAGCGTGAGGCCGCTGCGGACAGATTCGCGGATGCCATTGCGGCCCTTATCCAGGCGGGCTATAATGCACGCCGCATCCATGTTGACAGCATGCGCGCTGAAACCATTGAGGCAGGAACGGATGTGGTCATGGTTCTGGATGGTATTGTGCGCGACGGGACAAAGGAATTTCTGCGTTCGGAAACCGTGTTCCTGCACGGTGACGGCATGTTGAGCATCGGAGCGGTGCAGGATGCAAAGGCCTCACCTTCCGTCAGCGCGGAGCTTGAAGCCATACCGCTGTCCGTGCAGTGGCGGTAGTTTTGATAAGACTTTAGTCTGTAAAACTTATACACAACAAAGAACATATTATATCTGACCCTAAGGATCATTATACCATGTCGCAGACAGACAGCCCGGATGCCCGTCCGGGCATCAGCATTGAAAAGGAACTGCGTAAGTCCTATCTGGAGTATTCCCTGTCCGTCATCATCGGGCGAGCCATACCGGATGTGCGCGATGGGCTCAAGCCGGTACACCGGCGGATCATGTTCGCCCAGCACGAACTTGGCAACAGCTACACCCGGCCCCCGAAAAAATCCGCTCGCGTGGTCGGTGACGTTATCGGTAAATACCACCCCCATGGCGATTCCGCCGTGTATGATGCCCTGGTGCGCATGGCGCAGGATTTTTCCATGCGCGACCCCCTGGTGGACGGGCAGGGCAACTTTGGCTCCATTGACGGTGATGCCCCGGCGGCCATGCGTTACACCGAAGTGCGCATGTCCCGTCTGGCCGGGGAGTTTTTGGCCGATATTGATAAAGAAACCGTTGAATTTCGTCCCAACTACGATAATACCCTGGATGAACCCACGGTTTTGCCGACCAAGGTGCCGAACTATCTGCTCAACGGCACTTCGGGTATTGCCGTGGGCATGGCCACCAACGTGCCACCCCACAATCTTGGGGAATTGTGCGATGCCATGCTGAATCTTGTCGAAGACCCTGAATGCACGGTCTATGACCTGATGGAGCATGTGAAAGGGCCAGATTTTCCTACAGGCGGCGTTGTTTATGCCGGAAAGGGCCTTGAAGACGCCTTTGTGAACGGGCGCGGTTCGGTCAAGGTGCGCGGCGTGGTTGAGGTGGAAACCCGCAAGAAGGGGGCCGAGGCCATTGTTATTCGGGAAATCCCCTATGCCCTGAACAAATCTTCCCTGGTGGAGAAAATAGCGGCTCTGGTCAATGACCGCCGCATCGAAGGCGTATCCGATCTGCGGGACGAATCAGACCGCAAAGGTATACGCATTGTGTTGGATCTCAAGCGCGGGGCCATTGCCGATATCATCATCAATGCCCTGTACAAGTATACGCCGCTGGAAAGCTCTTTCGCCTACAACATGCTGGCCGTTGTCGGCAACCGCCCGCAGCTTTTGAACCTTAAATCCGCCCTGAGCTATTTTCTGGAGCACCGGCGTGAGGTGGTCATCCGCCGCACCCGTTTCGATTTGAAGCGCTCCGAGGCACGGGCACATATCCTTGAGGGGCTGCGCATCGCCCTGGATAATATTGATGAGGTCGTGGCCCTGATTAGGGCCTCCAAAACCCCGCAGGAGGCCAAAGAAGGCCTCATCTCCCGTTTTGGCCTTTCCGAGGTCCAGGCCCAGGCCATTTTGGACATGCGTCTGCAACGCCTGACAGGGCTGGAGCATGAGAAGCTGCTGGAAGAATACAGGGAACTGCTCAAAAAAATCGCCTATTTCAAATCCATTCTGGAAGATGATGAGGTGCTGCGCGGCGTGATTCGTGATGAAGTCACCGCGCTCAAAGAGACTTTTGCCACGCCCCGGAAAACCGTGATTGAGCAGGATGATTTGGCGGGCATCGATATTGAGGATCTCATTCCGGACGAGGATGTGGTCATTACCCTGTCCCGCCGGGGTTATATCAAGCGTACCACCCTGGATAACTACCAGCAGCAGCGCAGGGGCGGTAAAGGCATTGCCGGGCTGCACATGAGCGAAGACGATGTGGTGCAGGATTTTCTGACCACCTCGAATCATCAGTTTCTGCTGCTTTTCACCAACAGAGGCCGCATGCACCAGCTTAAAGTGCATCAGGTACCTGAAGGCAGCCGCACGGCCAAAGGCGCGCATATCGCCAACCTTCTGCCCCTCGAAAAGGACGAATGGGTAACTACTGCCCTGACTGTGCGCGAGTTCAACCCCAATCAGTATTTCCTCTTTGTGACCAAAAAGGGCATGGTCAAACGCTCGGACGCCAGCATGTACGCCCGCTGCCGCAAGAGCGGGCTTTTGGCCGTGGGACTGCGCGATGGGGATGAGCTTATCACCGTGCGCGAGGTGCAGGAGCACTGCCAGGTAGTGCTGACCACCGAGGCGGGCCTGGCCATCCGTTTTGACTGCGCCGATGCACGGCCTATGGGCCGGGGCGCTTCCGGGGTCAAGGGCATCGCCCTGCGCGGTGTGGACAGCGTGGTGGCCTGCGTGATCGTCAAAGAGGGGGACGAGGAAAACTCGATTATGAGCATTTCCCGTAACGGCTACGGCAAACGGACCAAGTTGGACCTCTACCGGGTGCAGTCCAGGGGCGGCAAGGGTATTATCAACTTCAAGGCCACCTCAAAAACCGGGCCGGTCATCGGGGCCATGCCGGTTTCGGATAATAACGCCCTTCTGCTGCTCACCTCGACCAATAAAATCATCCGCATCGGCGTGGAAGAAATCAGAAGCATTGGGCGGGCCACGCAGGGCGTGCGCCTCGTCAGCCTGGATGAAGGCGCTTCCGTAGTGGGTTTTGCCCGTATTGATGAGGGCGGGGAAGAGGCCGAGCAGGCACAGGCTGTACCGTCTTAATGATTTTTCGGGGAGGCTCTGCCTCCCCGAACCCCTCGGGCAGGGGACGTGGTCCCCTGCCCCCGCAATTTTCCGAAAAGCGGCAGAGCCGCTTTTCAGCGAAGGGGGGCACGGGGTCTCAGGCCCCGTGCGGGAGTCCAGAGGGCTCCGCCCTCTGGCGGGGGTGGGGCAGAGCCCCACAAAGAGAGGCTTTCTTTTGCAGAGTATCCCAGTTTCTTTTTTCCGAAGCGCGGTCCTCGTGCTGTTGCTGACGGTCCTGGCTTTGTCAGGCTGTCGGCCAGAGGAATTTTTTGTCAAAGAAAAAGACGACCTGAGCCGGGCCGAGGAGGCCTTGAGCGAGCGCGATATCGGCGATGCCGAAATGTATTTCGAGCGTTATTTACGTAAGAACCCGGACGGCGCGGACCGATGGGAGGTCTGGCTGCAACTCTTGTCCATTTCTCTGGATATTCGTCAAGACAAGGCCACAGCCGGGGAATATCTTGAAATCATGCTGAGGGAGTTTGCCGGGGAGGGTCCCAAGCGGCGGCATATCCAGATGGCCCTGGCAGGCCTGTACAAGGATATGCAGGTCTATTCACGGGCTGCGGCCTTGTGGGAAGCGCTGGCTGCGGATGCGGAGCTTTCTCCGGAAGAGCGCGCGCTGGCCTACCGTGAACTCTCCCGCGCCTATTTGCGCCGTCTGGAATTTACCCCCGCCACCGACATCCTCGGGCTTTGCCTGCAACTGGATGTGCGCCAGGATACCAAGGCGGATTGCCTTTATGCCCTGGCAGAAACGCAGATGCTGACGCACAAGCTGGACGCCTCGGAACAAGCCTTGCGTGATTTGCTGGGGCTTGGCGGCATTGCTGTGGAACGCAAGGTGCTGGCCGCCTTCACCCTGGCCGATGTGCTGGAGCAGCAGGAAAAATTCAAGGAAGCCGAAGAGCTTTTCGAAAGCATTCGGGAAAGCTACCCCAATACCAACGTGGTTGAAGTCCGCCTCGGCGCGCTGAAGAAAAAAATGGGCGGGAAAAAAAGCGGCGGAAAAAAGTGAGCTTCAGCTTTCACATCACGACCCTTGGCTGTAAAGTCAATCAGTATGAATCCCACGCCCTGCGCGAGGCATGGCTGAGGCGGGGCCTGCGCGAAGCCGCAGACCCTGCCCAGGCGGAAGTGCTCTTTATCAATTCCTGCGCTGTAACGGCCAGAGCCGTGGCTGATCTGCGGGCTGCGGTGCGGCGCTTGCACCGGGCTGCGCCGGAGGCGCGTATCATCCTTACCGGCTGCGCCGCCGAAGTGCTGCACAAGGAACTATCCGATCTTCCCGGCGTTGCGGCAGTAATGGGGCAGAGCGGCAAGGGAGCGCTGCTTTCGGTTTCTTCCCTGCCCGACATTGTCTCTCTTGCCGAAAAGGGGGGAGAGTCTGTCGCCTATCCTCCCTTTGCCTTGTCCGGTTATGACCGCTCACGAGCCCTATTGAAAATACAGGACGGCTGTTCGCACGGCTGCGCATATTGCATTGTGCCCCAGGCAAGGGGCAAGGCGCGCTCCCGCCCTTTTAACGAGGCCCTGCAGGAGGCGCAAAGGCTCCTGCACAACGGTTTTCGGGAAATTGTGATCAGCGGGGTGAATCTGCGGCAGTTCACGCTGCATGCAGAGCCGCCGGGGGATTTTTGGGATTTTCTGCTCCGCCTTGATGCTGCGCTCGCACCAGAGTGGCGGGGCAGGGCCAGGCTGCGCCTGAGTTCGCTGGAGCCGGGGCAGTTGCATGCCAAAGCCCTGGACGCACTGGCCGCAAGTGCGTTGGTCACGCCGCATCTGCATCTTTCTTTGCAGAGCGGCAGCCCTTCGGTGCTGCGCCGTATGGGCAGGGGACATTACGATCCTGCGGGCCTGCCCGATTTTTTTTCCGGCTTGCGTACAATCTGGCCTATCTTTGGGCTTGGCGCGGATATCCTGACCGGTTTTCCCGGCGAAACAGAGGATGAATTTGCACAGGGGCTGGAATTGTGCGCTGCCTTGCCCCTAAGCTACGCCCATGTTTTTCCCTATTCCAGGCGGCCGGGAACCAGGGCCGCGAGTATGCCCGATCAGGTGGCGGCACAGGTGAAAAAGGAACGGGCGGCCCGCCTGCGCAGCATGGTGAACGAGAAAAAAGACGCTTTTTTACGCAGTCTGCTTCAGGCTCCCCGTTTGCATGTGGTGTTTGAAGAGCGAAAAGGTCAGGGGCCTGCGCGCGGGCTTTGCGAATACTATGCGGACTGCCGCATGAGCGTTGCTGCCGAAGTGGCACCACGCCTGCTTGTGCCTGTGCGGCCCCTTGCGGTAGCAAAAGGCCTGCTGCTTGTCGAAACCGAGCAGACAGGGCGTGAAGCGCGTCCAAAGGAGCGCTGACATGCGCCGCATGCCTCCCTTACCCCTGATACTGCCCAAAGTTCGACAAAGACGGCGAAAGAAGGGGAGTTTGTTCCAGGCCCCGCGCCGCTCGAGCCGGGTATATCTGTATATCGACCCTTCAAAAGTGCACCTGTTTCGCTATTTTCTTGAAGCGGAAGACAATCTCGGCCTGATGACCGTGGTTGATCGCTGGCGGGCCGCCCTGCTTGTCCGCTTTTCTCCGCATCAGGAGCACCGCCTTTTAGAAGTGCTTGAAGAAATTCGGGAATCCCTGCCTTTTGAAGGGCCGTTCAAGATTACTGACAAAGCCTTTGAGAGGGCGCTGCCCTCTGGCACTCTCCCAGTAAGGGGTGTACTCAGATAAGTTTGTCTTCGCTCCGCTCAGGATGAACGGCCTTACCCACTCCTTACAGCTCCCCATAGGAGATTTCATGCGTGTGCTCATCGCTCCTGATTCTTTTAAAGGCAGTTTATCCGCCCTGGAAGCGGCGGAGCGCATGGCCCGTGGATTATGCTCGGTTTTTAACGAAGCTACGTGCGATCTGGCCCCCATCGCGGACGGGGGAGAGGGAACGGTTGCGGCTCTGACTGCCGCGACCGCCGGGCAACTGCGCAGGGCGCGCGTG
>DBDO01000004.1:2349-2566 GCA_002293605.1 Desulfovibrionaceae bacterium UBA930 | reverse complement strand
GAGCCGCCCGCGCCCACCACTATGGCCGTCTGTCCCGGCAGCACGGGAGCGGGCATGCCCGTAGCGAGTTCAGGGGCGCGGTGCGTGTGCAAAGTCATGTCCATCTTCCTCTTCAGCGCAGTTTGAGGGCCGACAGCGCGGCCAGCCCGAGCAGGGCCGAGCTTATCCAGAAGCGGATGATAATCTTAGATTCCGGCAGGCCCTTAAGCTCAAAGTG
>DBDO01000004.1:0-2216 GCA_002293605.1 Desulfovibrionaceae bacterium UBA930 | reverse complement strand
TCGCCCATGAACACCTGCGCCGGGTAGGCGTTAAACCATAAAAATCCCATGCTCGCGCCGATCAAGGCCCCGCAGAACACCGTCACCTCGCCAACGCCCGGCACGCTGGCCACCTGCAGATAGCCGGCCATGGCCGAATTGCCCGCCACATAAATGAACACGGCAAAGCAGATGCCCGCCACAATGGTCGGGCCGATGGCCAGACCGTCCAGGCCATCGGTCAGGTTCACGCCGTTGGACGCGCCCACCATGACGCATACGGCAAAGGGCAGGTATACCCAGCCAAGGTCGGGGGTGAAGTTTTTGAAAAAGGGCACGGACAGTTCCGTGGAATAGGCGGGCAGCAAAAAGAGCACGGCCATGGCCGCCGCGCTTATGCCTATCTGGCCCAGAAACTTGCAGCGGGCTGTGAGGCCCTTGTTATTTTTACGCAAAATCTTCAGATAGTCATCGCAAAAACCTATCAGTCCAAAGCCGGTGAACACAAAAACGGCGAGCCAGACATAGGGGTTGGTCAAATCGGCCCAGAGCAGGGTGCTGACCAGCAGGGAAAAGGCAATCAGCACCCCGCCCATGGTGGGGGTGCCCGCCTTTTCCAGGTGGGCCTTGACATCTTCCAGAATATACTGGCCGAACTTCAGGCGTTTGAGCATTCTGATAAACCAGGGACCGACAAGGATGGTCAGAATCAGGGCCGTGAGCAGGGCCCAGACCGAGCGGAAGGTAATGTACCTGAAAACGTTCAGGACGCTGATTTCAGAACTCAAAGGGTACAGCAGATTATACAGCATCAATTTTCTCCGGCCTGAAAGGCCCTTTCCCGCAGCACGGCGACAAGCTGCTCCATTTTGTTGCCGCGCGAGCCCTTGAACAGAACCAGCGTGTCATCCAAAGAAATATCTTCCAGCAAGCGGGCGAAGTGCGGGGCGCTCTCAACAGTATAGGCCGCATTGGCGTAGCCGCCCCTGCAAAGCCCCTTGTGCACGGCCTCCCACTGGCCGCCCTTCCAGAAAACCGCTTTGGGCCGCGCCTCGGCCATGAGTTCTCCGAGGCTTTCGTGGGCGCTTTCCGCCTTGACGCCAAGTTCCAGCATTTCCCCCAGCACCAGGACCAGGGTTCGCTCCTGTTCGTTCGCCATGAGGCGCGCGGCCTCAATCATACGCGCACAGGACAGGGGGTTGGCGTTATAGCTGTCATCCAGCAGGGTGCAGCGCGAACAGGAGTAGGAGCGAAAACGCTGCTCCGGCAGTCCCGCGCGGGCAAAACCTTCCCGTATCTCCTCCTGGGTCAGGCCGAGCTGTTCGGCCACGGTCACAACAGCGGCCACATTCTCGCTGCCAAAGCTCCCCTGGAAGGGGGCTTCCAGGGAGAAGCGGAAATCATCGCTCCACACGGAATACAGGCCTCCGCTTCTGCCGGGTCCGGCATATTCCGCTCCGGAATCCGCCCCCTCTTCAGCAAGGGCGGAAAAACGCAGCAGGCGCACGCCCCGCCGCGACAGGGCAGGCAGGCGCTCCTCAAGCTCCCGGCAAAGGTCCGGGTAGTCCGCGCTGACCACGGCAATGCCGCTGGGCTGAATGTAATCGAGCAGTCTCGCCTTGTGAGCGGCCACGCCCTTTTCTCCCAGGCCGCTAATATGCGCGTCCCCCACGTTAAGGATCAGCCCTATGTCCGGGCGCAGAATTCTTCCCAGTTCGTCCATGTCGCCCTCAACGCTGATGCCCATCTCCATCACCCAGAAGGAGGCATCGGCCGAGGCATTGAGCATACTGAGCGGCAGGCCTATCTGATTATTCAGGTTGAGCGGATTGCGCTCGGTTCTCCCGCGCATTTCCAGCACCTGGGCCAGCACTTCCTTCACTGAAGTCTTGCCTGCCGTGCCGGTGACGCCGATAACCCTGGCCAGGGAGGTTTCTCTGTGGCTGCGGGCCACCCGGGCCAGGGCCTGGCGCGTATCGCTCACCAGAAAAACGGGCGGCAGCAGCACATCCGCCTCATCCGGTCTTTTCCCGGCAAAAGGATTTCTTGAGGCCACAATGGCGCAGGCCCCGGCCCTTGCGGCGTCAAGGGCGAAATCGTGTCCGTCCGCGCGTTCGCCGGGAAGGCAGAAAAAGAGATCGCCGGGGCGGGCCTTGCGGCTGTCTATCTGCGCTCCCGTGCAGACCAGCGCGGCCCAGGAGGCATGCTGCCAGTAGCTCGCGCTTTGGGCGAGTTCC
>DBDO01000210.1 GCA_002293605.1 Desulfovibrionaceae bacterium UBA930 | reverse complement strand
GAAGGGGGCAGCGCGGGCGCGAAGGAGCAAAAGAGCAAGGAACAGGGCGGAGCAGAGAAGGATTTTGCCGGAGAGGGGAATACCCCGTCACCGGCTCCTTCATACGCCCCGCAGAGCACGGGAGTGGAGCAAGAGGCAGAGCGGCAGGAAACATCGATGCAGCTAAAAAAACAGTGGCATGACGGCGCTAAACGAACTGAGACACTCTTACCTGAGAAGCAAGATCCCTTGGCAGGAAAGCCAATTGCTATAAAATTGATTCCCAAATCGCCTTTGGATAACCCTGATGAAGAAAGAGAGTATTATATAATAGGGAAGCGGCCATTGGAAAATTTTTTAAATGATGTGTCTGTAGTGTATCATGAACAATTTATATCCAACACTGGATCAAATATAGGAAGGCTTGGAGATGGAATCCATGAGGATAGGTCTTATTTGCAAGATAAATATGTATATACAAACTCAAAGAAATATAACGCAAAAATTATTGACGAGGCTATAAACCTGTATGGGGACGATAAGAACCGTTCTGATTCGTTATATCAAGTAATTATTCCAAAGGAAGATCGTTTGTTAGAAAATACTAATGAATATGTATTTTTGTGGCAAAACTGTTGGGGTTATATAAAATCAATCCTCAGAATAGCAGAAAGATTATCTAAAGAGAAAAATATTGAACTTTATCTTGATTAAATAATCTTAGTAATTATAAGATATTTTTATAGAGAAATATAAAATGAGGAAAAGATTCCCAAGTGCAGAAGCGAAGCTTAGAGAAATAATATAATCACTTTCTGAATACTCAATTAGATATTTTTTTCTTACAGAGGAAAAAAAGAGAGTGAGAAATATTACTTCAAAGAGGGGGCTAAAGAATAATAATGCCCCCTCGAAAGGATTGGGGCCTGGGTAATAAAGAACTAATAGCGTCATTGCCGCAGCAAAAAATCCTGCACTCAAAATAAACCGCCAGAAGTACGGCCGTGCTCCTAGCTCTCGTGACAAGATGGCAACGCCAAAGCTGATAAAACAAAGTAGAGTCACAAGGCAAAAGAGAGTTACTGCCACAACACCCTTCCCTCTTTGAGCCGCATCTATAAACCGTGCGGCAAGCAACACGGTATACCTCCACCTGTTTCAAGCATAGCATGTGTCATAGCGGCAAACAAGGCGGCATATAGCTATTTTTACTCTTTCGCGCTCCCTTCAAAAACACACAAGGATTCGCCCATGAAACACAGCAGACGAATATTCTTTCGCGCGCTCTATCTGAGCGGGGCCTTTGCCCTGACCTGGGAATGCATCGCGCGGCCCCTGTGCGGCGCGCTTGGCGGCCCTGATCTGCCTTCTCTCGGCGCGGCCCTGCCAGCCTTACTGCCAGCCTTGCTTGGAGCGGGACTATGATGGAAGAGCGCGTCACAACCGCAATCAGGCAGGAGATCAAGGCAGCCGTGCGCGAGGCCGTGGCCGAGGCGCTCAAGGGCGCGAATCTCATCGATGGCCCCACGCACATCGCCCATCACCAGGCTATTGCCGAGGCCCTCAGCATGGCCGCGCACGCCAAAAAAACCTTTGTCGGCTCCCTGGTCAAAGGACTCATGGCCTTGCTGCTGCTCGGCTGTCTGGCCTGGATCTGGGGAAGCAGGGTGCAGTAATGGCCAAGGCAAAAAAAGAAGAAGCGGCCCCGGCCGCCAAAGGGCCTTTTGTGCCCCTGAGAAAGCCCCTCACGCCCAGGGACATTATTATCCTGGCCCGCCAGCACGGCCCGGCCTGCATTGCAGCCCTGGCCGAAGTGGCGGAGCAGGGCTCGGACGCCAGCCGCGTTGCAGCGGCAAAGGCCCTTTTGGATCGCGGCTTTGGCAAGGCAGGGCTGGGCCTTGAGCAGAAAAGCCTGGATAACAATGCCCCCGCGCACGCGGAAATAGACCTTTCGGCACTGAGCGCCGGGGAACTTGCGGCCCTTGCCAGAAGCATATTCGGAAGGGAAGGGTAATGGCCGCGCAGCATGACTCTTCCGGCTTGCAGACGCTCGCAAAAGCCGCCCTGGGCCAGGCCCTGGCCAGGGCCACCCTCTACGGCTTTGTCATGCATAGCAAGCCGGACTACCGCATGGGCTGGGCCCAGGAGCTGCTCTGCCGGGAGCTTGACGCCTTCCTTGAAGCCGTGCGCGCCAAAGCATCCCCGCGCCTGATGATAGCCATGCCGCCGCGCCACGGCAAAAGCGAACTGGCCTCGCGGCGCTTCCCCGCCTACTGCTTCGGGCGCTTTCCCGACTGCTCCATCATAGGCGCCTCCTACGGGGCGGATCTGTCCAGCCGCATGAACCGCGACATTCAGCGCATCATGGAGAGCCAGGCCTATCAGGAGCTTTTTCCGCGCACGCGCCTGAGCGGCAAAAGCTCCCGCCCGGCACAGGGCGGAACCTGCCTGCGCAAGGCGGATATCTTTGAAATCCTTGATCACGCCGGTTCATACCGCTCCTCCGGCGTGGGCGGCGGCATCACCGGCATGGGCATGGATATCGGCATTATCGATGACCCCTTCAAAGACCGGGCCGCAGCCGATTCCCAAAGCGTGCGCAAGGCCGTCTGGGACTGGTACACCAGCACCTTCTACACCCGCCTTGCACCAGGCGGCGGCATCCTGCTCATACAAACCCGCTGGCACCCGGATGATCTGGCGGGGCGGCTGCTGGAAGCCGGGCGCAGGGGCGAAGGCGATTTGTGGCGCGTGGCCTCCTTTCCCGCCCTGGCCGAAGAAGATGAAGATCAGCGCCGCGCCGGGGAGGCCCTGCACCCGGATCGCTATTCCAAAGAAGAGCTTTTACGCATCAAAAGGGCGCTCGGCACCCGTGACTGGGAGGCCCTGTACCAGCAGCGCCCGGCCCCGGACAGCGGAACGATTTTCCGCCGGGAATGGCTGCGCCGCTATAGCCCTGCCGAACTGCCAAAACGCTTCGACAAGCTCCTCATTTCCTGGGACATGGCCTTTAAAGACGGCGATACAGCGGATTTCGTGGTCGGCCAGGTCTGGGGCAAGGCCGCCTCCCGGCTCTACCTCCTCGATCAACTGCGCGGCCGCATGGGCTTTACCGCCACCCTGGAAGCCTTTGCCACACTGGCCGCACAGTGGCCAGAGGCCCTGGAAAAACTGGTGGAAGACAAGGCCAACGGCCCGGCAGTCATAGATAGCCTCAAAGCCCGCATTCCCGGCATCATCCCCATCCGGCCGGAAGGCTCCAAGCTCGCCCGCGCCCATGCCGTAAGCCCCCTGTTCGAAGCCGGGAACGTCTATATCCCCGCGCCCGGCCTCAATGATTGGGTCGCAGACTATGAAGCCGAACTGTCGAGCTTTCCCTCCTGCACCCACGATGACCAGGTGGATGCCACCACCCAGGCCCTGCGCCGCTTGCAGCGCAAAAGCCCTATGCGCATTAATCCCAAGATTTTACGGTGAGTTCCCTTTGCCAGGGGCTCCGCC
>DBDO01000216.1:2297-8089 GCA_002293605.1 Desulfovibrionaceae bacterium UBA930 | reverse complement strand
TCAATGGCTGCGGCAGCGCCGCTCGCCGCAGCAGCGCCTGCCCTGCTTTCCACAACAGCCCCGGACATGGTGCAGGTAGGGGAGATCCGCCTTCTGCATCCTGATGGCTATACCATGGTTCCCATGTTCGAGCAGAACGGCACGCAGCTCTGGCTGGACAATATCAATGTTCCCGATGCCTTTACCACGCCCAACCTGATTGAAGCCGAAGACTGCATGACCCAGTGGCTGAACCACACGGCAAAGGGCCTGTCCCTCTCTCCCTATGAGGTACTGGCCCTGCGCCATGATTTCCACTCCGGTCCTCCGGAAGCGGCGGCGGACATGGCCCTTGTGGGAGCGCAGATTCACGATACCGCGCGCACTGCCGCCAGAGAAGGCTTTCTTGGGCATGGCGCGGACTCCATGCGCCAGGGGAGCCTGCGTTTTTGGGCCAATTATGTGGGCGCATTTTCGAATATAAGCAGCGGCGGGGGCTTTTCCGGCTATGAGGTGCAGACCAGCGGCGCGCTCTTTGGCGGGGTCTGGGAGCCCTCGCCCCTGTTCAGTTTGGGCGCATACGGCGGCTATTCTTACAGCAGCACGGACTTTAGCAGCATCAGCGCGGACGCGGAATCGGAAAGCGTCCATGCAGGGCTGCAAGCCAGTTCCTTAATGCCCTGGGGCCTGCAGCTCACCGCGGACGCCAGCTATTCCTCTCAGTCCGTGGACCTGGAGCGCAGCCCTGGCGGCCTTGGCACGAACAGCAGCCGCTTTGATCAGGAAGTGGCAGGCCTGGGCCTGGAGCTTGCCTACCCCATTGCTATAGCAGAACATACCCGCCTTACGCCTGCGGCCTCTGTCTCGGCCCTGTGGCTGTGGCAGGATTCCTTCAAGGAAAGCGGCGACATCATGGCCGCTGCCGTGGACAAGATAGAGGGCAGCAGCGTGAGCAGTTCCCTCGGGGCCACATTGGAGCGCGATTTTTTCCTGGCCGAGGAACACGCAATAACAGCGGGCCTTGGCGCGGAATGGAAGCACCGCTATACGGGCCGCAGGCGGAGCGCAAAGTATGCCTTTGTGGATAACGGCTGCGGCGCGGGCTACCCCTGCACGGCGGATTCACGGGAACTGGACGCGGATTTTCTGGAGCTTTCCGCCTATATTGACGGCAAAATACTTGTGAGCGAGGAGGCCGTACTCAGCCTTCGGGCCGGATATCGGGCCGAAGTGGGCGAGAACTCGGTGGGGCATTTGTTCTATGGAGGGGTGAGTGTAGAGTTTTAGGGAGGGGGTCCGGGGAGGCTCTGCCTCCCCGGAAAAGCCCCTGGAAGCAGCAGGGCCATCTTGCGTCCCTGTTGACTTTCATTTGGAGCAAGGCTATTGTTTCTCCATGAACATAGCGTATGCCTTCTTGTCCTCCTCTCAGTGGTGGCGGCTCTTGTAAAAAGAGCCGTGGGGTTTGCGCATCCTGATGAGGCCAAAAGGGCCGACATGAAAACAAGGTGCATGCAGTCGCGGCAGTGAAAACTGGCCGCGTCTTTTTTTTGCCTGTCTTCACTGTCCAGAGGGGCTGCCTTATTCCAATTCCAGATAAAAATTGCAGGAAGTAATTTTTATAGGGAATCTGAATTAGACCGTCCCCAACGCGATACTGAACGATAACAACAGACAAAAAGGAGTCCCGCATGTCCGCTGTAGCTTCCAAACTTTCCGATCCCCTCTCCAGTCTTTCCGTCCCTGGGCAGTGCGCGGTCCTGCCTGGAAAAGACCCTGATGCGCAAGGCTTTTTCGGTCCCTATGGCGGCATGTTCGTGCCCCCGGCTCTTGCTCCGGTGCTGGAAGAGCTTGCCGCAGCCTATCTGAAGTACCGGAACGATCCTGAATTTCTTCAGGAATTCAGCTACTATCTCAGTCATTATTCCTGTCGTCCCACCCCGCTTTTTCGCTGTGACAACCTAAGCCGCAGCCTGGGCGGAGCAGTCATCTATCTCAAGCGCGAAGACTTGAACCACCTGGGCGCGCACAAGATTAATAATACCCTGGGGCAAATTCTGCTGGCAAAGCGCATGAATAAAAAGCGCATCATCGCCGAAACCGGGGCCGGCTCGCACGGCGTTGCCGCCGCCGCTGCGGCTGCGCTCATGAATATGGAGTGCACGGTCTATATGGGTGAGGAAGACATGCGCCGTCAGGCCCCCAATGTGCAGCGCATGCGCATGATGGGCGCGACCGTGGCCTGCGTCACCGATGGCCAGCGCACCCTCAAGGAGGCGGTGGACGCGGCTATCGGTGCCTGGGCTGCTGATCCCTCAAGCTTTTATCTTCTTGGGTCCGCCGTGGGGCCGCACCCCTATCCCCTGATGGTGCGGGATTTTCAATCGGTGATCGGCAAGGAAATCCGGCAGCAGTGCCTGGAAGAAAAGGGCCGCCTCCCGGATGTGTGCGTGGCCTGCGTGGGCGGCGGCTCCAACGCCATAGGCATGTTCCATCCCTTTATCGAAGAAAGCGCCGTCCGCCTTGTAGGCGTTGAGCCCGGCGGACGGGGCAGCGGCAAAATCGGCGATCACGCGGCCACCATGACCTACGGCGTTCCCGGCGTGGTGCACGGCTTTAATTCCTATGTCCTGCAAGATGAAAAGGGTGAAATCTGCCCTGTACATTCCATTTCCGCAGGACTGGATTATCCCGGTGTCGGTCCGGAGCATGCCCTGCTCAAGGATTGCGGCCGGGTCGAGTATGTCACGGCTACAGACAAAGAAGCTGTGGACGCCTTTTTTACACTCAGCCGGGCCGAAGGCGTTATCCCGGCCCTTGAATCCGCGCACGCCCTGGCGCATGCCCTGAGCATGGCCCCGGCCATGCATAAGGATCAGTTCATTGTGGTCAACCTCTCCGGCAGGGGGGACAAGGATCTGGCCCAGCTTGAGGAGTACTTTCCGGCATAGCGCGCACTGCCCAATACGGGTTTTGCCATCAACAGGCCTTGCCACCCGCATGGGAGGCAAGGCCTGTTGTCAGATATGAAACAATGACTGCATTTTTCTGCTGTATGGCGTTCAGGCCATGGTACACATATAGGTGATTCGCTTGAAAGTGAGCCTTGCAGCTTCTTGCCACAGGTGATATGTATATGACAGTAAGATGGGAATATAAAGTATACGATATACGGTAAGGGGATATAGGCTTTGCGCAGGCTTTTTATATAGTCCCGCAAGGGATGACGCTATATCGAAAATACAATTTCCCTCTCTTCAGATTTTTTACTTTGAATCATACGCCTTTATGCGGCCCTGTTATTCGTTATAGCGAAAAGCAGGCCTTGTTCTCCATGTGGGGTACACACACATTGTGCTTCTTTTGCGTATCGATACATTGTTATTCAGATATGTACAACTGTATAAAAGTAAAAAAGGGGACTGTGCTATGACTACAAAATGGAAGATTGTCGCGGGATTCGGACTCATGATTGTGCTGATCGGCCTTGTCGCGGGCATCGGCTATTTCAGTCTCTCCGGCGCGACAGATTCCTTTACGGAATACCGCCGCCTGGCCAGACTCAATGTGCGCACCTCTGATGTGGTCGCGCATCAACTCGGTGCCACAGCCGATATGCGTCAGTTTCGCATCAGCGCAGACCCGGCGCTGATAACAGCCGCTCGTGACCAGCTCCGCCAGAACCAGGAGATTCTTGCGGATTCCAGAAGCTATACAGCCCGGCAAAAGACTCAGGAGGGCCTGAGCAGCATTGAAAATAATATCAGCGGACTTTTACCGGAACTTGATCGGCTGGAAAAAAGCATTCTCGAGACTCTGGAGGAGTATGAAACAACAATGCGCCCGGCCGGGCAGGATATGGGCAGGGAATTGAGTGCCCTGGGCAAACTCGCCTTCAGTGTGAATAACGAAGCGGCCCTCGGGCAGGTTCTTGTTACCATGAACCAGTTGGCCGCAACTCGAGCCGCCTTTGGCCGCCTCGCTTACAGCCGCAGTCCGGAGGCCGCGAAACAGGCGGATGCGGCGCTCGCGGCATTGGGCAAGGAGATGGAGGTATTCGGCTCGCTCATGCGTACCGAGGCCGGACGTGAGGGCCTCGCCAAGCTCAGGGCCGCCTATACTACTATGGAGGCGGCCTCCTCGGCCATGCGGGACGATGTCACGGAAAATATGCGGGTGGTCAACGGCATTGCCGCGCGAAACGTTGAGATCAGAAAGGTCGTTTCCGGCATCAGCGATGACGTGAATGGGCAAATGACCGAGCAGGGCACGCGTACCCTGGAGACGAACGGGGCGGCCCAGCACTTTATGCTGGGCGTTACGGTCGGCGGTCTGCTTCTGGGCATCCTGCTGGCCGGGTTTATTATTTTCGGCCTGGTCCGGGTGCTGCGCAACATGGGGGGCTTTGCCGATGCCATTGCCAGGGGCGATTTCCAGGCCCAGATACAAAACCGCGAAAAAGGCGAAATCGGCCAAACAGTGGAAGCCCTGCGGCGTATTCCGCAGACCCTGGAGTTGCTTACTGCCGCAATGCAAAGCAACGCCGACAAACTTTTCATCGGCGACTACAGAACCAGGCTTGATCCCGCCTCCTTCTCCGGTTCCTTCCAGACCCTGGCTGTAAGCGTCAATATGATCTGCGATGCCTATACCGGCACCCTGGATGCGATACCCCTTGCCATCTTCACTGCCAATGCCGACAAAAAGATTATCTATTCAAACCTTGTGACCCAAAAGGTGCTCGGCGGCGATCAGCGCGGCCAAAGTTGTGGAGACTGCATGAAAACGGTCGCTTGCAATACGGATGCCTGTCTGGCCAATAAAGTGCTGCGGGAAAATCAACCCGCTTCCGGGGAAGTCCGGATTTATCCTTCCACAGGCATGGAACTGGAACTCCAGGTCGCGGCCATTCCCCTGCGCGATAAAGAGGGGAAAGCGAAAGGCTTTATGGAAATATGCACTGATATAACTGAAAGCAAGCAGCATCAGCGCATGATTGCCAGAGTCACCGAACAGGCGGCGGCCATTTCCAACCGCGTGGCCGCCGCTTCCGAAGAACTCTCGGCCCAGGTGGAAGAAGTCTCGCGCGGTGCGGAAATGCAGCGCGACCGCGTGGACAGCACGGCCTCAGCCATGACGGAAATGAATTCCACCGTGCTGGAAGTGGCCAGAAACGCCGGGGAAGCTTCGGAACAGTCCGAACTGACCAGGGGCAAGGCCGCGGACGGGGCCTCCCTGGTGGACAGGGTAGTGCAGTCCATCAATCTGGTGAACAGCGTGGCCGTCACCCTGCAGAAAAACATGCAGGAACTGGGGGCCCAGGCCGAAAGCATCGGCGGGGTGATGAACGTCATTTCCGACATTGCGGACCAGACCAACCTGCTGGCCCTGAACGCGGCCATTGAAGCGGCCCGCGCAGGCGAAGCCGGGCGCGGCTTTGCCGTGGTGGCCGATGAGGTGCGCAAGCTCGCGGAAAAGACCATGACCGCTACGCAGGAAGTGGGCTCGAATATCCTGGCCATCCAGAATTCCACACGCACCAATATCAGCGAGGTAAACGAAGCAGCCAGGGCGGTCACCGAGGCCACAGATCTGGCCAATACCTCCGGCCAGGCCCTGTCCGAGATCGTTTCCCTGGCCTCGGCCAACTCCTCGGTGGTTGCCTCCATTGCCACGGCTGCGGAAGAGCAAAGCGCGACCTCCGAAGAAATCAGCCGCGCCATAGAGGAAATCAACAAAATCGTAGGAGAAACTGCCGAAGGCATGATCCAGTCCTCCGCCGCCGTGCAGGAACTCTCCCGCATGGCCCAGGAACT
>DBDO01000216.1:1999-2214 GCA_002293605.1 Desulfovibrionaceae bacterium UBA930 | reverse complement strand
GGCAGGCAAGAGCGTATGGAGATGGAGGGCAGAAAAACATTTCTTGGGGAGAAGAAGTGTTTTTTACTTTTAAATTGAATAGCTAGCTGTGTGTAATTGCTTGCTCTAAGATACGGCGAATGAAACGGGTATAGGGTATCCCTTCTGCTTTGGCTTTAATTTTTACTGCAGCAAGAAGATTGTGCGGCAAACGCATATTGAGAGCGGCAGTTTTC
>DBDO01000216.1:1161-1826 GCA_002293605.1 Desulfovibrionaceae bacterium UBA930 | reverse complement strand
CCAGAAACACATAGCGCCCGACAGTTGTTCTCCCGATGGCCCGCATGCGCGGCTCATCGGGGTGCGGGTCAGGCATGATGACGGGTGCAGTCTGGAAAATCGCTTCGATTTCTTCTTTCGTCACACNNATGCTTGCCGCACTTGGGCCAGTTTCCGCTGTCCCAATCAAATCCCGCCACCGATAGTTTCATACTTTTCCCTGTGTCGATATATATACATTTGTCTACACAAAATGTCTATAGTCTGATACGGCGTTGCCTCACGCCGCCTCATATGGGTCAGCACAACTGAGGGAAACTATCGGGCTTCCATGCAGGGTACAATATCCACGCTTTCTCCCAGGACATAGAGCGAAAGGTGCAGGTGCGGGGCCGTGCTGCGCCCGGTATTGCCTATGGCACCGATGACATCACCGCGTTTGACCGTCTGCCCGGCTGCAGCATGAAAGGCGGACAGGTGCAGATAGACGGTGAACACGCCCAGTCCGTGGTCGATCACAAGGGTCTTTCCGCCGTAATAGTGATCCGAGACAAGGCTTACAATGCCGTTGTCGGCAGCGTGAATGGCATCGCCCGCTTCCGCATCAAGGTCCAGACCCTTGTGGGGGCTTTTGGGCACGCCGTTGTAAACGCGCCGCAGTCCGTACAAGCTGGTGACCGCGCCGG
>DBDO01000216.1:0-1070 GCA_002293605.1 Desulfovibrionaceae bacterium UBA930 | reverse complement strand
GGCCACGTTAAGCTTTTGCACCGGGTAGTTGTGCTTATGCACCGGCAGGGAGGCTGTGAACTCTTCACGTTTTCCGCCAGCCCATTGCACGCTCATGTGCAGAGGCAGGCTTTTGGCTTTTTCGTCCAAAGGCACGGGGAGCAGGGCCTGGAAACGTTTGCTGCGCGGATTGGGTGAGGGCAGGTCCAGGCTTTTGCCCCGCCAGAGAAGGCGTATTCTTTGCGCCCCTGCTGCGCCAAATTCCAGAGAAAAGGCCTTTCCTTCATCAATATGTGCTGGCAGTTGCAAGTGAAAGTCCGCTTCGGGCTGGGCTGCCGGAGAGGGGGAGCGGCTCGCGCTGCGCAGCATTTGGGCGATGGGAGAGNNTTTCGTTTTCCAGGGCAGATGCAGAGGAGGGTTTGCTTTTTCTCAGGGGAGACGGTTCAGTCCCGCCTTGCCGGGGCAAAGCCTCCGTTTCGTCCTGCACGGCCACGGGCGGGGGAATAGCCGTGCTACCCCTGATAGCGCGGCTTTGGTGCAGCGGCTGCGTGGTCAGGGGCTGTTGGCTCTGAGCTGAGGCGCAACCGGAAAAAACGAGCAGGAACAGCAGCAGGCTACAGAGCTTCTTGCCGTTTTTCAAAAATTGCGGGTGCAGGCNNTGAGGGGGGCTTCACCTCTCCGCAAAGTTCCTTGGATTTTCATGCCGAACCTCCTTCAACGCGTACGGGTATATCGCCATCGCCGACTGTGAGGCGTAAGGCCTCTCCAGGCGCGACATCCTTTTTCAGACGTACGAACGAGCCATCCTCTTTTCGGGCCAGCGCGTAGCCGCGCGCCAGCGGGGCGTGCGGGTCCAGCGCTTCAAGACGCAGCAGGATCCGTTCCAGGGCGTGCTCTGTATGGGAGAGCGTATGTTCTGCGGCCCTGGTCAGATCGCGTCCGGCAATGGACAGGGTCTGGCTCTTTCGCTCCACAGTGCGGGGAGGGGCCAGGGCGAGGCGGCGGGAGCATTCTTCCAGGGCCTTTTGCCGGGCGGGCAGACTGGCGGGAGCCGCTTCCAGGGCCGCTGTAAGGGCATAAAGACGGGTTTC
>DBDO01000107.1:163-5590 GCA_002293605.1 Desulfovibrionaceae bacterium UBA930 | reverse complement strand
CAACGCCGGGGGCCAGGGTGCGCCAGCTTTCAAGGGCCTCAAGCGCCACGCTGGGATGTTTGTTGCGAAGGGCCGCAGCCGCCAGAATGCGGTTCGCCTCCACGCCCTGTTCGCGGCTCAGGGCTTTGTCGGAAGCCAGACGCAAGGCCACGCTCTCCGCCCGTCCGAAGTCGCCGCCCACATAGGCCTGCCTTGCTTCATCCAGCGGGCTTACCGTTGCAAGGGGGGGCATGCCGCCTTCCCCGATGCGCTTTTTATCGAAGCAGCCTGCCGTGAAAAGGGGCAGCGCCAACAGGACGAACAGGGCCAGGCGCAAGGCGCGGGCCTGAAAGACGGAAGGATTGTGCGGAGTGCTCATGGCGTTCACAAGGGGTAAAAGGGGTAAAATATGGAATAACTTCTAGCCCGCTTTGGCCCGTAATGCAACTCCCGGCGCTCACAAGCGGGGCGAATATTTTTTTCTGATTGCCAAAGAAAGTTTTTTCCCTTTATAGAAGAGAAAATAACACTTCCGCCCGTCTTGTTCAGCAGGCGGAAAATCAAGGAGACTGCCATGGCTTCTGGCAAGCATAGCGTGATCTTTTACGGCCTTTCCACCTGTATTCACTGCAAACATTGCCGTGAATTTCTGGAGCAGCACAAGGTTCCCTTCGAGCTGCACTACGTAGACCTCGCCGAAGGTCAGGAACGCGATGAACTGCTGGAAAAGGTGAGGGCGCGCAATCCTCAGATATCCTTTCCCACCTTAGTGATCGATGGCTCTACCGTTATCGTGGGCTTTCGGCCCCAGGAACTGGCCAGAGCGCTTGAGTTGTAGCCATGTCCCAGGAAACAAGACAGGCACCGGGTAAGGAAGAAGCCCGGAAACTCTATGAGCAATTGCAGAAACTTCAGGAACCCAGGGGCTGTTTCTTCAACGCCGATCAGGAAATGGCCCTGGCTCTGCTGGAACAGCTTCTGGCGACAAAGGCCCGCTACGGCTACATGGCCTGCCCCTGCCGTTTTGCCAACGGCTCCCGCGAACTGGACAGGGATATCCTCTGCCCCTGCGCATACCGGGAACAGGACATGCGGGAATACGGCTCCTGCTTTTGCGGGCTCTATGTGAGCAAGGAATGGAATGAAGGACGCCTGCCCCGCGACTATGTGCCGGACAGGCGACCGCCGGAAAAGATACAGATGTAGTTTCCGGGGAGGCTCTGCCTCCCCTTCAATGTAAATTGCCCTAAGCCCACAAAAAGGGGTCTTGCGTATCCAGAGCTTGTCTGGCCGCTTTTTTGGCGAGATCAAGTATGGGTCTGGTGGGCTCCCCAGGCGCGATAAGCGCGAGCCCGAGGCCCAGGCGGGCCAGATGTTCCTTCTGGGCCAGGGTCAGGGCGCGGAGCTTTTCCGCCAGGGATTCCATGAGCGTGCCCGTGGCCCTGGAGACGAGCACGGCGAAAACATCCGGGCCGTAGCGGCAGGGGTAGTCCTTGCCTGGCCTGCACAGGGCCGAGATATTTTTCGCGATGCCGCGCAGCACGGCATCGCCCTTGTGCACGCCGTGCTCCCGGTTGATGGTCCGCAGAGCGGCTATTTCGCAAAAAAGAAGGCCCAGGGCGAAGTCCTTTTTCTTTCCGATTTCCGCTATGTGCTGCAAAAAGATATGGAACTGGGAATAGTCGTAGAGTCTGGTCAGCGAGTCCCGCGGCTTGACCGGGCTCATATCCGCGCTGTCCGGCAGCGGGGCGGGGCGGCCAAGGCCGCCGAGCACTATGAGGTACTGTCGGGAAAGAGCCTTGCCCAGCGGGAATATTCTGAGCGAGCACTCCATTGGGCCCCTGCCCTTGTTAAAGCTGCCGTGCAGGCTTGCAGGATCGCGCAGATCGGCCAGAAAGGCGGGCGTCCATGTACCGGCAAAGTTCTCTTCCGGCTGCACCAGGGAGAAGATATTCCTGCCCGGCAGATCCTGGGCGGCCGGGTCTGCCCAGAGAATTTGCCCCTGTTCGCTGACCACGCAGATGCGCTCGGCAAGAGAGCCGAACAGCGGCTCCATCAGGCCGGGCTGTGAGAGCACAAGGGTTTG
Source organism: Desulfovibrionaceae bacterium UBA930 (assembly GCA_002293605.1). Taxonomy (GTDB): domain Bacteria; phylum Desulfobacterota; class Desulfovibrionia; order Desulfovibrionales; family Desulfovibrionaceae; genus Frigididesulfovibrio. Next base: position 3,525 of record DBDO01000107.1, on the reverse strand, counting down.
CAGGGCCGAGAGTTTCGGCAGGTCGCTCAGAAGCAGCAGGGAGCCGCCGGAAAGCCCTTCATTCTCTGTATGCGCCAGAAACAAGGGCGTACCGGGAAAACTCCCCTCAGGAACGGAAAAGATCGCGCCGCTCTCGCTCTCCGGCCCTTTGAGGGCAAGGTGTTTTCTGGAGAGCCCGAGCTGTTCTTCCAGCAGGTCGCCTGCGGAGCGGCCCACGGGTGTTTCCGACAGGCCGAAGGTATCCAGAAAGAGTTTTGAGGCGTCCTCAATGCGCCCTTTCTTGTCCAGCCGGGCCAGCATAAAGGGCAGGGCAGCCATGGAATTTTCCGTAACCGGCCGGTTTTGCCTGCGGGCATGTTCCTCAAGTCGCATGCCCATCATGCGGGTGAAGATGGGCAGGCTGCTTTGCTCCGGGTCGGCAAAGGCCTCGGGCACGACAAGGCTCCCGTAGTTCGCCTTGCCGGAAGAAATGGGCAGCAGGGTCCGGCCCTGGGCCGAGAAGGGCGGAGCCGCGCCGCTGCTGTCCAGCAGGGTGTTGCCCTCGCAATGGAAGAGGCGCTCCCCGGCATCGGTGGGCAGACGCAGGTGCAGATCCCAGCTTGAAAGATCCCAGTGAAGACGCAGTTTTTGCTGCAAAATTGAGGCGATGCTGTGCGCGGGCCTGAGGCTGATGTCGCCAAGGGTCTCCAGCACAAGAAAGTAATAGCTCTGGATGCGGGCCAGGCTTTGTTCATAGAGCCGGGACTCCGGCTTGCCTTTGGCAATGCCGAGCTGCCCGAGCTGGCGATTGAACTTGTCCGTGCAGGCACGGCGAAAGCGCTCCATACCGGCGCTGTCCAGGCCGAGTTCCGCCGCCAGGGTCAGCTCAAAGGCGATCAGCGCGCCGGGGTCTGCGTCTTTGTCATGCAAAAGCTCGGCCCAGCGTGTGGCATAGATGAGGCTGCGCGTCAGCGGGGGATGGGAGGAAACAGCGGCCAGATCGTGGTGGGCCAGAACGGCTTCGGCCATTGCGTGCGGGATATCCCAATAGAGAAAAATGGCGTGGGCCTGTTCCGCGTGGGTGCGCCCCCAGGTGAGCAGTTCCTGGGCTGCGTCATCCGGGCCAGGCAGGGCCACGAGACGCCGTCCCTGAAGAAAGGCCGGTTTTTTGGTGCGGCACAGGGCCAGAAACAGGGGCAGATCCCTGAGCAAAGCCGCCAGATAGGCCTGCGGCTCCTGTCCGGGGCAGAGATAGCCGGCAATGGCTTCAGCGCTTAAGGCCCCCCAAAGGCTTATGCGCCAGTCGTTAAAAATCAGTTCAGGGTCGCGCTGCTCAAAGGGATGCAGATTTTTCTGCAAGGACAGGGCAATGACCAGCTTGAACAGATCACTGGTGCCGATAACAATGGCGGCCCGTTGCAGTTCGGTGATTTTTTGGTTGAATCCATAGCTGGCGGAGTTGGCGATATGCAAAACCTTGCCTGCCAGCACGGGGTCCTGTTGTAAAAAATTGGCTATGGAGGAAAAAGAAGGCGCGGGGTGCAGCAGTAACTGGAAGAGCCGCACCATCACCGGCGGAAAGGCTAACTGAAGTGCGTCATCAAAAGCCATATCCAGTGAAGTGCTCTGCGCTATGCTCATGGATTCACCGCTCGGCTGAGGTCTTCATGCCATCGGCTGGAGCCGGGGCATCGGAAATTTTGATGGGGGGCTCTGTCCCCCAAGCCCCCTGGCAGGGGGCTTGTTTTGGATTTGTCCGCCTTTGCTTTGCAAAGGGCGGACTGCTCCTGCACCCAAGGAAACGCTGATTTATTCCGTTTTGCTGCGTTGCTCGGGTTTTCCCTCCGGGGGCAGGACCAAAGAGTCCAGCCCCCATTGGGAAATTCCCTCGCGCCTTGCCANNAATAACTACGCGTTTCCTAAAAGCTCATTAATCAGTACTCCCTAATGACTCCGGGTAAGAATATATTCCAATATCTGTTCCATAAGGGCGCGCTCTTCGGAAGGGGGGAAGCGCTTGAGGAACAAGGCGGCAGAGGCCAGATGCGAGGCAGCCAGCTCTTTTGCGCGCAGATCGAGCCGCTGCTTACAGACGGCGGCGCATACGGCTTCGGCCTCGGCCTCGGCCAGGGGGCCTTGCCGGAAGCGCTCCCGAAAGGCCTTTGCCTCATCGGGAGCGAGCGAGGCGATGTAGGAAAGCAGGGGGGGCGTCACCTTGCCTTCCCTGACATCTCCGCCTCTGGGCTTGCCTGTTCCGGAGGAAAAGTCCAGCGCATCGTCCACTATTTGAAAGGCAATGCCCAGCTCCAGGCCGAAATCGGCGGCAGCGGCGATGAGGCTTGCGTCCGCGCCGGAGAGGACAGCGCCGAGTTCGCAGGAGGCGCGCAGCATCCAGGCCGTTTTACCGGTAATCACGGCCAGATAGTCCTGGTGGCTTATGTCGGGATTGCGCAGGATGTCAAATTCCGCAATTTCACCGTCAACAGTGCGCATCACCGCTTCGGAGATGCAGCCGGTAAGCCGGGGGTCGCCAAAGGCGGAGACCATGAGCAGGGCCTTGGCCAGCATGGCGTCACCGGCAAGAATCACCGTGGCCGGGGCGAAGAGCAGGTGGGCCGCAGGCCTTCCCCGGCGCGTTTCAGCCCGGTCCAGAATGTCATCGTGCAAAAGCGTGGCCGCGTGCAGCAGTTCCACGGCAGCGCCCAGGGTGTAGAGCCGTTCATCGCGGCAGCCGAGAATGCGGCCGGTCAGCAGGGTCAGAAAAGGGCGAAGACGTTTGCCGCCCGAGGCCAGAACAAGCCGGGCCACGGCTTGCGAGCCTGCGGGGGGCTCTGCCGCATGGCGCGCCAGAGCGGCGTTGATGCGGGGCTGTTCCTGTTCGAGAGCGCGTTTCAATTCCTGCATCGGGTTCCTTGGCTGTGGCTCAAACATGATTACATGAGCGGAGCAAAGAGCGCCCGCGCCGTCAGGCCAAGCGCCAGAGCCGCCGCATCTATATCCCAGGTAAGGGGGGGGCGTCTTCCCGCCTCATTGGACAGGGTTCGTACTTCCGCAAAAGGCAGTTGCAGCGCGGCTGCCCCCAGGGCCAGGGAAAAGCCTTCCATATTCTCCATCAGGGCACCGGTGAGGCGCTCCATCCGGCGGGCCCTGCGCCTTGTGCCGGAAACCCCGGCCACGGTCGCGCCCCCGCCTTTGCGCAGGGGAGTATGACAGTTCAGGCCGAGATTGCCAAGCCCCTTGAGGCCGTCCAGGGGCAATCGGGTAAAAAGCGGACCTGAGGCGGTGCAGACCTGGGGAAAGCGCAGGTCCAGGGGCATGCCCTCTCCCCTTGTTGCAGGAGCGCCTTCCACGACTTCATCCGCCTCGGGCCAGACAGCGTAGCT
>DBDO01000107.1:0-140 GCA_002293605.1 Desulfovibrionaceae bacterium UBA930 | reverse complement strand
GGCAAAGCCCATGTTCAATACGCCTGTGAGCTTTTTCGCCCCCTCCCCCCGGGCCGCGAGCGAAAGACTTATGGCCGAAGCCACCGGCCCGACCCCGCAAACCAGAAGCCGCACGATCCCCCCGGGCAGGCAAAGCCGGG
>DBDO01000071.1 GCA_002293605.1 Desulfovibrionaceae bacterium UBA930 | reverse complement strand
GAATAAATCAGCGTTTCCTTAAATTTATTAATTTATATATTGTCCTATATTTTTATATACACATAGATAGGCCGCCATTGCGGCCTTCTTGCAGAAGGATTACTTTCAAAGCACCAACCCTGCCCTTCGCTTCGGCTTGTCAGAGAAAGGGCGATATGGCCGTCTTTAGGAGGCGTTGACCAACGCTCGCCGGGCACAAGGTGCGGTACGTCAACGAGGAAGGCGAGGAACTGCATACCTTTGAAGAAGTTTTCCCCGATGCGCGGCCCGGCAAGGTCGTGCGCGGGCTCCGCGTGAAGGAGGACATCACGCAGGAAGAGCTTGCCCAGCGCCTCGGCATTGCCCAGACCCGTGTTTCCGAGATTGAGAGTGGCAAGCGGACTATTTCGCGGAATATGGCGAAGAAGCTCGGCGAAGCCTTCAACGTCTCGCCCAGGATGTTCGTTTAACGGAATACGGGAATCGAATTAGATTCCGTTTACGGACCACAGTTCAGCTCCCTCAAGGGAACCAAATTGGAATTTCACCCCGAAAACATCGTTTTCCGGTAAAAGGGTACGATTTTGGATAGTGTCGTCAAGCTATAAAAAACTTGCTATAGTCTCTTCACGACACCGAGACTGCTGGCACCCGTTCCCGTAGAGGGCGGCACCCCAAAGGGGGCATGCAGCCCCTTTGCAGGAGTTTCACGCCATGAACAGGATTGTGGAAAGTTTTTGCAATATAAAATTGACATAAAACTTTCTAAGTCTTACACTTCCCTTATGAAAACCGTGAACATCACAATCAAGGCGCATAAACAGATTGCCAAGCTGAACAAACAGGATCTGGCATTCATTTATGAAGCTCTTGAGATGCTGCGGGACTGGCCGGACATCAGCGGGGTGAAGAACTTAACTGACAGGCCAGGGTACCGCTTGCGTATCGGGCAATACCGGGCCTTTTTTGATGTAGCGGGAAGTGTGCTCACGGTAACGGAGGTGAAAAGACGCAATGAACGCAGCTATTAGACATCAAGTTATTGAGGAAAAAGGGCGCCCTCTGTTTGTCCTTGTACCCTATGCGGAATACGTGGCTTCTCTGGATAGGGAAAGCGAAGAAAGCGCCACTCTTCCCCTGGCGGTTTCCAAAGCCGCCGCCATGGAAGATAAAAGTCTTGTCCGCGCATGGCGCGAATACAAAGGCCTTTCCCAGGCGGAGGTGGCCGAGCGTATGGGCATAAGCCGTCCGGCTTACGCACAGTTGGAAGTCAAAAAGGCAAGGCTCCGCGCAAGCACCCTGCACCGCCTGGCAGTGGCCCTGGAAGTGCAGTGGGAACAGCTTTGCGGGGAAGAAGAATAGCTTCAGGTCGTGTTATCCGGATTCTACATAAAAAGTGCAGGCCGTCTGTGATCGTGTGGAAAAGGAAGTTGACCGAACGGTAAAAAATAGCTGTTTTTCCGCTATCTGATCGTTCGGTAAAATCGAGGTATTGTGATGGGCGGGCAAGCTGAAACTACATTCCCCATGGATTTTTATGGAGCTGATGAACTGGGCCGGGCGATAAAAAAGGTCCGTACTCTGCGCGGCATGACCCAGCATGATCTGGCCATGCAGACCAACACCAGCACAAAATTTATCAGTAATGTGGAAAACGGCAAGGATACCGCACAGCTTGGCAAGGTGCTGTTGCTCATCCGCGTTCTGGACATGGCACACGGCTCGTTGATTTGCGGGCGAAAGGATAAGTAAACGCTGATGTATTCCCTTTGGCGGCCTTGCTCGGTTTTTCCCTCCGGGGGCAGGATCATCGATCCAGTCCCCATCGTGTCCTTCTTCGAACAGGGCCTCGCGCCTTGCCAAACGAAATAACTACGCGTTCCCTAAACAGTAAAGTTCAGACCCGTATAAAAACTGGTGACGGCGTCTTCGCCTGGGCCGAAGCTGGCGAGAAGGGAAGAGTAGTCCATGCCTGTGCCCAGGGCCGCGTTGAAAAAGGCTTCAACCGCCTGGGTCTGGAGTTCGGCCTTGCTGTTCCGTATTTCCTGCCAGGCGGCCATGCTGCCTGCCGGGCTTTGCCGGGCCCGGTCCAGGTTGGAGAGGGCCTGAATATAACCGAACTGCTCGCAGACCTTGGGGTTTTCGGAGAGGTATTGCTGGATTTTTTCCTTGGCTGCGGCATCATCGCAGAGTACGTCTATGCTGCCGTTGGAATTCATGCTGAGAGAAAATTCCGTATCCAGGGGCAGGCCTTTTTGGGCGAGGTCCGCGCGCACGCTGGCGGTGAACTTTGCCTCCAGCTCTTCCCTGTATTGCGCGATCTGGCTGAAGGTGACCTTGCCTCCGTCTGTTTCCATTTCGGAAAGCGCCCGCTGCAGGGCTGCCTGCCCTATGCTTGACGAGGCGCTGGTGCTGTAGGCGCTCTGCGCTTTTTTGCTCTGTGCGGAAGAAAGCAGGGAGTTTGACGAGGCCAGCGTGCCGGAACTGTCCAGCAGAGAGGATTCGGTTTTGGCCTCGTGCAGTAAGTCGGCAAGGCTGAGGAGGGCGGAGTCTCCGCTAACGCTTGAAAGGGCCATGGGGCTCTCCTTTGGTCTGCTATTCTATGGAAGCACTGATGAATGGGCGGGCGGCAAAAAGTGCCCCTTGCGTTTTTTGCATACATTGTAGCATATTTCATGCCAGAAATTTTTCCCTCAAAATGCCGCTAACTCACCGCAGCTATTGCACTTTTATGGGTGAAGATTCAGTTGGACGAGGGGCCTTTGTTCTTGCTATACCCTTGCATATTCATGAAAGAAGACAGCAACCCCCCCCCTTCCTCTCCGGCGCGGCCTGCATCTCCGCTCTCTTGCGGGTCCGGTCCGCTTGCTGCGCAAGCCGAGTACAGTCTCCATTTTGACGATGCCGGATTCGCCAACGAACTTTTCGGCCCGCACAACGCGGGCCTGAATCTTTTGGCCGAGCGAAGCGGCCTGCAGATCAGCTCGCGCGGCGGGGCCGTGACCATCAGGGGAGAGGAGGGCCGGGCAGGCCTTGCCCAGAACCTGCTGGTGCAGTTGTACGCCCTGATCAAGTCGGGAACGCGGCTGCAAGCCCGTGATATCGCGCACGCCTGGTCCATGCTGGAACAGCGGCCAAACACCGATCTCAAGCCCATGTTCCGCGATGCGGTATTTTCCTCGCCCCTGCGCAAGACCGTTGTGGCCAAAAGCCTGAACCAGCGGGCTTATGTCGATTCCCTGCGGGAAAAGGACATGACCTTTGCCGTGGGCTCTGCGGGAAGCGGCAAAACCTATCTGGCGGTCGCGGTGGCCCTGTCCATGCTGCTTGCCAAACGCGTAAGACGCATTATTCTTACTCGGCCTGCGGTAGAAGCGGGCGAACGCCTGGGCTTTCTGCCCGGCGATATGGCTGAAAAGGTCAACCCCTACCTGCGGCCCTTGTATGATGCCCTGCACGATATGCTGGATGTGGAGAAGGTCGCCGGGATGATGGAAAGCGGGGTTATAGAAATTGCGCCCCTGGCCTTTATGCGGGGCAGAACCTTAAACGATGCCTTCATTATTCTGGACGAAGCCCAGAACACCACGCCCGAGCAGATGAAAATGTTTGTCACGCGCCTTGGCTTTGGTTCGCGCATGGCTGTTACGGGCGACATCACCCAGGTCGATCTCGCGGCCGGGCCGGACGGCGTGAAGCGCTCCGGCCTTGTGGAAGCCCTGGACGTGCTGCAAGGTATTGAAGGCGTAGGCATTATCCGCTTCGGCACGGCGGATGTGATCCGCCACCCCCTTGTGGGACGCATAGTGCAAGCTTATGACAACTACCAGACTCATACCCGATAAAGCCCCTTCCGGCCTTGCCGTATTGTGGCGGCGCGTGCGGCGCAAACTCCCGCCCGGCGCTTTTTTCCTGCTTGTGGCCCTTGTTTTTTTTCTCGCGGCCCTGGATTCTATCGATTTTTCCAACCGTCAGGCCCCCTTTGCGGAAGGCGATATCGCGCCCTCCGACTTTGTCGCCGAGAGCACGGTGCTTTTTCGCGACAAGCGCGCGACGGCCCTGCGTCAGGAAAACGCCCGCACCATGCAGCCCCTGGTGCTGGAACTCAGCGTTCAACCTGCGGACGCCCTGCATGATCGTATGCAGAGCCTTCTGCTTTCCGTGAACGAGGCGCAAAGCCCCGAACAGAAAGAAGCCCTGCGCGCGGCCCTGTCCCAGGAGTTTGGCGAAGAGCTTCCCCTCACCGTAATAAGCGCGCTTTCCACGCCTGCCGTGCAAAGGGCGCTGCTATCCACCCTGCTGCCCCAGGTTGAAAAATGGCTGCGCGGCGGCGTGCTGGCGGAACAGGGGCTGGCCCGCTCCTATCCGGGCGGTCTGCTCATCAGCAACGCGCTTACCGGGGAAGAAACGCTCATGCAGGAAGGCCACGGCCTTATGGACATGAAGGGTCTGGAGCTTAAAATCTCCCAGGAAATGAACGAGCGAAACCTTCCGGCCCAGGGCAAAAAAGCCATAAGCCTGTTGTTTGCCAAGCTGCTCGCCCCAAGCCTGACCCCCGACTACGCGGCTACCAACAGACGCGCCGATGCCGTGGCCCAGGCCGTGGAACCTGTCAGTTACAGGGTGCTCAAGGGCGAAATTGTGGTCCAGCAGGGAGATCGGGTCAGCCGCGAACAGCAGATCAAAATGCAGGTGCTCTTGCAGCGCAAGGAAGAGACCTTTAACGCCAAAAACTTTCTGGGCATTGCCCTGTGCGGCCTTTTGATCTCTCTGGGGCTTTTGTTCTCCCCAAGCGGCAAGCCCGGCTCGCGCATGAGCAACAAGGATTTCATTTTTCTTTCCACCCTGCTCCTGATCTTTTCCCTGCTTTCCAAGGGGCTGGCCGCGCACGGCGCGCAGATTGCCGCAGTGAGCATTCGCTTTCTTCCCGAAAGCCTGGCCTGGGCAGTGCCTGTGGCCGGGGCCGCAGCCCTTTCGGCCCAGATTTTTTCAACCCGGCGCTATCTTGTCACAGGACTGCTCCTGGCCTTTTTCTGCACCCTGATGATGGGCGGGGGCCTCGGGCTCTTTCTCTTTTACTTTCTCGCCTCCATGTGGAGCACCTGGCTGACCAGACGCGCGGCCTCCCGGCAGGATGTGGTATTTTCAGTGCTGCCGCTCACCCTGGGCATGCTGGCCATGTGGGCCGGGGCCACGCTGTTGCAGGACGGCGCGTATAACCGCTATTTTTCCGAAATTATCGCCGTCATCACCGGGGCCATGCTCTCCATGGTACTGACCTTTGCCCTTTCGCCCGTTGTGGAGATAGTGTTCCGCTATACCACGAGTTTTCGGCTCATGGAGCTTTTGAACTTGGAGCAGCCCCTGCTCAGGGAACTCATGCTTTCCGCGCCGGGCACCTATCACCACTCCCTTATCGTCTCCAACATGTGCGAGGAGGGGGCCAAGCGGATCGGGGCGCACAGCCTCTTGTGCAGAGTCGCCGCGCTCTATCACGATATCGGCAAGCTGCCCAAGGCGGGCTATTTCATAGAAAACCAGCCCACGGACGACAATCCGCACGATCGTCTGGCACCGTCCATGAGCGCGCTGATTCTCATCTCGCACGTCAAACAGGGGGTGGAACTGGCCCGAGAACACCGCCTGGGCGAGGAGGTTACGGAGATCATCCGCCAGCACCACGGCACCGGCCTCATCCAGTATTTCTACCGCAAGGCCCAGCAGGCGGAGGCCGCAGCCCCGCCCAATATCGAGGATTTTCGCTACCCCGGCCCGCGCCCGCGCTCCCGGGAGGCCGCGCTGGTCATGCTCGCCGATATTGTGGAAGCCTCAAGCCGGACTCTGGATGATCCCTCGCCCACGCGCCTGCGCCAGCATATCGGCGAGGTCATGAAAAGCGTATATTCGGCCGGGCAACTGGACGAATCCGAACTGACCTTCAAGGATCTCGATGTTCTGGCGGACAGTTTTCAACAGGTGCTGCGCGGGCTCTACCACCACCGCATCAGTTACAGCGCCCCGGCTTCGGAAAAGGCCAAACAGGGCAAGGCTGCCGGGCCGCTCAAATCCGTAGAGGAAGGCGCGCGGCCCGCTTCCCTGACTTCCCCGGAAGCTCCCCCCATCCGGCAGTGAGGCGCTGTGTCCGCCATCCTTACTGTGAGTAAAAGCGCCTGCGCGCTCTGGCACATGCCCCTGGACGCGCAAGAGCTGGAAGATGCCTTTGCGGCCATGCTTGCGGCGGCGGGCATGCGCGGGGCGCGCGTGGACCTGGCCCTGCTCGATGATCGGCGCATGGAAATCCTGCACGCGCAGAGCCTTGGCTGCACCGGCCCCACCAACATTCTCGCCTTTCCGGAATATGGGCCCGGCGCTTCGCGCTGCCTGGGCAGCCTTGCCCTGTCCCTTGATACCCTGGAGCGGGAATGTTTTCTCTACGGGCAGGAGAGGGAGGAACACNNCGGCCTGGCGCACCTGCTCGGGCATGACCACGGTCCGGCCATGAGCGCGCTCTGCGCGCGGATGGAAGCTGCGGCCTTGGCTACTTTTGCGAAAGTATGCTAATGCTGTTTCCTGGTACGCCATCGCTCTAACAATAAGGCAGGAGACATTATGACGCAGGACGCACTTTCTCCCATCAACAGCGCCGCAAGCCCGGCCGAGGCCGCGCGCGTGCGCGAGCTTGCGGCCTCCATCAATCTGGAAGACCCGGCACTCACGCTGACCTACGGGGCGGAAAGCATGAACGGCATTTCCCGCTTTGCCGATGATCTGCTCGGCCGGGTGCGGGCCAAGGACGCAGGCCCGGTGGGCGAGACCCTCACCGACCTTCTGGTCAAGGTCAAGGATGCCGACCTTTCAGCCCTGAGCCAGGGAAAAAAAGGCTTCTTGGAGAGCATTCCGCTTATCGGCGCGCTCTTTAATTCGGCGGAACGCTCCATAGCCAAATTCGACACCCTGTCCGGGCAGGTGGAAGACATTGCCGCCAAGCTGGACGAGGCCATGGTAGCCCTGCTCAGGGACATTGAAGTGCTTGAGCAGCTCTACGAGCATAACCGGAGCTTTCATAACGACCTCTCCGTCTATATTGAAGCCGGGCAGGAACGCCTTGACGCGGCCCGCGCCCAGGAACTGCCCCGGCTGCAGGAAGAGGCGGCGCAGAGCAAAGACAGCATGGACGCCCAGAAAGTGCGGGATTTCGCGGAAAAGCTGAACCGCTTCGAGCGCCGCCTGCACGACCTGAAGCTCTCCCGCACCATCACCGTTCAGACCGCGCCGCAGATCAGGATGATCCAAAATAACGATCAGACCCTGGCTGAAAAAATCCAGACCAGCATCCTGACCACCATACCGATCTGGAAAAGCCAGATGGTGCTGGCCCTCTCCCTGCACGGCCAGCGCGGCGCTGCCATGCTGCAAAAAGAGGTTTCCGACACAACGAATTCACTGCTGCGCCAGAACGCGGAAATGCTGGAAACAGCCTCGGTGGAAACGGCCCGCGAGGTCGAGCGCTCGGTTGTGGATGTGGAAACCCTGCGCGATGTGCAGCAGCGGCTGGTTTCAACCATTGAGCAAACTCTGCAAATCGCCGAAGAAGGCCGCACAAAACGGCTGAGTGTGGAAAAAGAACTGCAAGGCATGGAAAGCACCCTGCGAGAGCAACTCAGCTCCCTCGCCTCGCGGAAAAACGCCCAGGTGATAGCGCAGGCCTCGGCTCCTGCCCTTGAGCAGGGCGGCAAGTAGAAGGGCGGCAGAGCGATTTTTCTGGAGGGGCGCTGCCCCTCCAGNNTGCCTCACGAAAAAACGCCCAGGTGGTCGCTCAGGCGTCTGGCCCGGCCCTTGAGCAGGGCGGCAAGTAGAGGGTGAGGCAGTTTTGGCCTTTCTGGAGGGGCAGAGCCCCTGCAAAGGCTTTGCCAACAAGGGTGGTGCGGCATGGCTTTTTTTTCCTGGTTCGCCGATTCCCGGACGCGCAAGAGGCTTATTGAGGCCGAGCGCCGTCTGGAAAAAACTGTAAGTGCCGGAAATTTGCCAGGGGCTCTGCATGAAGGCGCACAGGAACTCTGGCAGAGTGTGCGGCAGCTTTGTCTGGGCTTGGAACAATCCGCAAGCGGGCTTGCGGGGCGCTTGGGGGAGGCGGCGCTGGCGGCGCTGGACTTGAGCGCCGGGCTCG
>DBDO01000192.1:3785-3907 GCA_002293605.1 Desulfovibrionaceae bacterium UBA930 | reverse complement strand
GCAACAAAACAAAGGGAATGCCAGGCCACATTCCGGCCGCCGATTCTCAATACTCTGCGGAGGCTTTATATGTTCAGCATGCCTGGGGGGACGGAAATTCTCCTTATCCTCGTGGTCGGGCT
>DBDO01000192.1:0-3710 GCA_002293605.1 Desulfovibrionaceae bacterium UBA930 | reverse complement strand
GCCTCTTCCAAGAAAAAGGCCGGGGCGGACGATGAGGCCTGATGCTCGCGGCCCTGGAGACAGACTCTAGCGCAACTGTTGCAACGCGGCAGCCAGGTGTTCGAGCCAGATCTGCGCAAAGCCCTCGTATTCCACGGTACCGACCAAGCGGGAGCGGCAGGTAAATCCGGCTGCCGTAATCTGGCTACGCCACGATTCCGGGTGTTCTCCGGCCATATCTTTTTCGGCGTGCTTGCCGATAACCGAAAGCAGGGGCAAAAGCCACACGGTTTTTGTCCCTGCTCTTGCAAGATCGGGCAAAAGGCTTTTGATGCGGCGCTCGCCCTCAAGCGTTCCGATAAAAATTCCGCCGTCTCTTGCCGCTGCCGCTTCCGACAGGGCCTGATAGCCTGCCGCGCCCGAATGCCATGCCCCATGCCCCATATAGACTACGGCCTCATCTGCCTTGCGTTCTTCGGGCAGGTGGCGCAAAAGCGCTTCGGCAACCCGGCTCAGATCCGCCTCCTCATGCAGCAGGGGCAGGCCCACGGCTGTATGCTTCGGCCCGCCCTCCCGAGCGGCACTCGCGACCTCTTCACACAGGGCTTCATATTCTTTGCCGGGAATCAGGTGCAAAGACTGCACCGCGACATGCGTATAGCGTTCAAAGCCCATACGGCACAAGGCTTTTTTCACTGAATCCGTCTTTTTTCCCGCTGCGGCCAGACGGCTGCGCATGCGGTCAGAGGTAAAGGCCCAGCGTACGGGAATGCCTGGAAAATCCTTTTTAACCCTTTGGGCGAAAAGGGCGAGCGCCTTCTCTCCCAGAGGGCTTGCCGAACCAAAGGCTGCCAGCAAGATACCTGTTTTGTCTGAAGAAACTTTCATAAACCTGCAAAGGCCCTGCTATCGTAATCCAGATTCCCCATCAGCGTACTTCCTGCAAGTATTATTCGGATTCTCCAGCAACACCGCGTCCTGCAGTTTTGCTGTGTCGATGAGGGGGCGTGCCACCCCGCCTGGCCGAGCGTAAAAACCCCTTCGCCCGTGCGGCGTGAGAGTATTTTCGTAGCATATTGCTCCTGGGCTGTCACCCGAGCAGACAGGAAGAGACAAGCACCGCTTTTCGCTACAAACTTTTTTTATTGACTTTTGCCCCTTCCAGGCATACATGACCCGTCTGACGTTTACCAAGACCCTGGGGCGAAGAACCCCAGACAAGGGCGCGGCGGGAATGTTCCGCCGCTTACAGCGAGTCTCTATTTTCGGAGGAACTTCCTTTGGCCAATCATAAATCCGCCCTCAAGCGCCACAAGCAGAGCTTGAAAAAAGCCGCCCGCAACCGCGCCGCCCGTACCCGCGCAAAGAACGCCGTTAAAGCCGTGCGCCTCGCCGTGCTTGCAAAAGACCCCGAAAAGGCCGCTGCCGCTTTTGCCAATGCCACGTCCATTCTTGATAAAACGGCGGGCAAAGGCGTTATTCACTGGAAGAACGCGGCGCGTAAAATTTCCCGCCTTGCCAAGGCAGTGAAGACGATCGAACAAGCCTAGGTTGTTCACGTAAAGGTTCTTTTGCCGTTTTTCGGACAAAGAGGTTCTTTTCCCTTTAAGGGAAAAGAACCTCTTTGTGTTGCCTGCACTGCAGGCGGTAAACAGTACTCCTAAAAACAAAACTCCACTGTCAGCTCCCCCTGTTCCGTGGCAAAAGGAATAGCCACCACAGGGTTGGCCGAAATATGGCGGATGAGGTGTCCATCGCCCAGGATCACCGTGGGGGTGGATCCTTGCAGGGTAACGCCCATTTCAGCCAGAGCCGCCCTGGCCTGACCGGAAACCATGTTCGTCACTTCGCCCACAGCGTCTTGCGTATCCTGGATGATATCCTGTATGTCATCGCCCAGCATGCCCTTGACCAGCGCAACAGCACAGGCTTTTGTGAAGGACACGGCTATGGTGCCGGTTCTGTCTCCAGTTACGCCTACAATAGCGGAAACATCGCCCTTGGCCTGCTGATTTTTTTTTACATAGGGCAGGCCGGGAGCCGCCTTCATTCCGGCCATGGTGTTCAAAATATCCTGTGTTGCCTTGACGAACGGCTTGGCAATCTCTGCGCCTGCAAGCATTGCGCTCCCCCCCCTTTTCACCCACTCTAAGCGATACGTCCAAGCTGTAATTCCAATTCCAGATAAAAATTGCCTTGATTTTTATCTGGAATCGGAAGTGCGTGCCAGGATGGCACGCCGAAATACAAAGTATTTCGAGAGGCAAGGGGGGCACGCCCCCGCCGCAGCCGATACATAGAAATTGCAGGAGGCAATTTCTATGGAGAATCCGAATAAGAGATCTGCTGGAAGCCCCCAAAGTAAAAGCCTTTTGGATATACCGCGTGTATGGCGAAAAGGCAATCGCAGCTCGGTAACGCGAGCTGTGTTTTCGAGGGACTTTTCCGATGGGCCTGGCCTCGATGCTCCTGCCTCCTGGAGAAAAAACGGAGCAAGGCCGCCAAGGGGAAAGACATCAGCCTTTCCTTCAGTACGTGGAAAGCTTGAACCGGGGCAGTTCATCGCAGTTCGGGCCTTCCCAGCTGACGCGGAGCACACGGCCATCCGGATTCGCAAGGGCTTGGGCCCGACAGTATTGCCGCTCCTGCCAGGGCCGCACGTAGAGCTCTTCTTCCCTGTATACCCGGTAGCCGTCCCGGTCATGACCCACATAGACCTCTACGATTTCCACACCGCCCGGATGCAGCAGCAGACGGTCCAGAAGCCATTCGTGCAGCAAGGTGCCGTCCTCTTGCCGGGTAGAACTGGTCGGCTCCCCCAGGTAGTGCCGGGCAATGACCATATTGCTCAGTTGCGGGGCAATCTGCTGCATCTGCGTTCTGACGCAGCCGCTGCCCGCAGCCGAGGCGCACAACAGGGCCATAACTGCCAAAAGGCGGAAACGCTTCGCCCGTTCATACATAGAGGCTTCCTCCGCTCTCATTCTTCTGAAGCTGCCGCTCCTGGCGGAAAACTTTGGAGGGGCAGCGGTCCTCCAAAGAGAAATAGTCCTGAGGCTTACAGGCGCTCCCCTTTGCGCTGCCTGATCCGCTTGCGCTCTTCGCTGAACACAAAGCGGATGACCGCGTCCCGGTCTTCTTCGGCAATGGTGGTGTAGCGCAAATCGCAGGCATAGTCGTGCATGCCGGGCAAAAGCGCTGCCCGGCCGCTCCGCTCCACCCGGCACAGGGCGGAAATGATGCGCAAGGGGTATTCTTCCAGCATGATCAGGGCTTCCACATGGCTGCCGGGCCTGAGTTCGACCTTGCTCTCCAGGCTCAGGCCCTGCCCGCTGATTGCCACGATATGCCCCTCCTCCGGAAACTCCCTTGTCAGGGCTTCGCTCTGAAGGAGTGTGAGGGCCGCATCCAGCTTGCGGTCCATCTCGGCCAAAAAGCGCAGCAGCAGTTCCGGCTGCCGGGAAGTGGCGAGCAGTTCCTCACGCATAGCCGCTGTCGGTGAGGGCAAAGCCCCCCGGTATATGCGCGGCGCATCCGGGCCGGAAGTCTTGCGGAGCCTGCCGCGTATCAGCGTTGGTACGGTGAGGTAGCTGTCGGACATAATACTTTGCAATCCTTATATACTCAATTATGAAGGGACCGCAATGCCCCTGGCGCTGTCTCTATAGCAGTTTCACTTTGAGATACTTGCTTAACGGCGAGCAAAGCCCGCCTGCAAGTATCTCGTGGCA
>DBDO01000201.1:13020-13674 GCA_002293605.1 Desulfovibrionaceae bacterium UBA930 | reverse complement strand
GGGGCGGAAAGGCCAGAGGCCGGGGCTCGGGCGGGCCTGCGCTAGCAAGGGGGGCTTTGCCGGTACGTTCCGGCACAAGGGCCAGATCCTTTCGGGGCGCGGCCTGGGGGCCATCCTCCCCGCTTTCGGACGGGGACTCTTCAGCCCGCGCGCCCTCCCCTTGGGCAGGGGTGAACTTTTCCCGTGGGGGCGAGGGAAAGAGGGTTTCCGCGACCTGCGTGGGGCCGGTAGCGACATCTGTCCGTTGGGGATCGCCCTCGCTGCTTCGGGCCGCGCGCATTCTCGAGGGGCCCTGCTCCAGGGTGATGTGCTGGGCAAGGATGAGGTCGTCTTCGACAAAGGCCAGGGCNNGCGCACATTGCCGGGCCAGTCGTTGGCGTACATCAGATCCAGGGCCCCGCGCGAGAGGCGCGCGTTCTTTCTGCCCAGGGCGAGGGCGGCCTCGTGAATACAGTGCGCGGCAAGTTCGGGTATGTCTTCTTTGCGCTGCCGCAGCGGGGGCGTTTCAATACTGATGATGGCCAGGCGGTAATAGAGGTCTTCCCGGAAAAGGCCGCTACGCACGCATTCGCGCAGGTCCACGTTGGTAGCGGCCACGACACGGGTATTGAACTCCAGTTCCTCGTCCGTGCCAAGGGGGCGGATGCGCCGCAC
>DBDO01000201.1:5405-12965 GCA_002293605.1 Desulfovibrionaceae bacterium UBA930 | reverse complement strand
CCCTTTGCGGTCGTTTTTCGCTTCGGTAAAGGCCCCTTTCACATGCCCGAACAGGGCGTCCAGAAGCAGGTTTTCATCCAGTGCCCCGCAGTTGATGGAAATATACGGCCCCTCGTGGCGGGGGCTGGCCTTGTGTNNGCCACAAGCTCCTTGCCCGTGCCGGTTTCCCCCCATATGAGCACATCGGTCCCGGCCCGGGCCGCTTTGCGCACGCGCTCGCGCACCTCTTTGATCCGGGCGCTGGAGCCCACCAGGCCGAATTCCTCATGCAGGGGAGGGGCTTCTCCGGGCTGGCTCAGGTCTACGGGCTGGCGCGAGCGGGCCTGCTCCATCTCGCGTTTGAGCCGTTCAAGCTCGCCACGGGATTTCATGGCCCCGGCAATAAGGACGTTCACAGAAGACTGAAAGCTGTGCTGCTCTTCGGACGCGGCTTCGGCGTTGATAAAGGCGAGCGTTCCGCTGTCGGCGAGGTCTTGTACTTCCTGGGCCAGCCTTTTCAGGGGACGGGCCAGTTTTTTGTTGACGAACAGGGTCAGCAGCGCGGAGAGCAGGATGACCCCGACCAGGATGACGAGGGAGTAATTGGCCAGGCGCAGGAAGGCCGCCATGGGCAAGGGGGAGGTTGAGAAAAAGGCGATGCCGCCCTGCACGACAGCGGGAGCGCCCTCCTGGGGGGCAAAGGCGACCGGGGCAAAGCCGAGCAGGCCCGTAGCGCCCACATTGGCGGAGGAATAGGTGTTGGCCGGCGTTGGCATATGCCCGGCATGGCCGCTGCGCACCTCCGTGACCATGCGCCAGAATTCCTCGTGCGCGGCCCAGGGTCTGAAGGCGGCATCGTAACCCGCCCGGCCCAGATCGCCAAGATAGCCCTCGCGCGCGAGGTCGGGAAGAAAGGATTTACCCCCAAGGCCGCTTGTTTCAAAGAGTATCCAGCCTCTGACATCGAAAAAAAAGGACATGCGCAACGAGTTGTCCTGCGCGGAGGAAAGCGTGGACGGGCCGGACTGCAAGGCCTTGCTGAGTTCGGCGCACAAGGCGGGCAGACTGAGCCCCAGCACGAGCGTTCCGGACTGATCGGGCAGCAGAAGGGCCATACGCATGACCGGCGTGCGCGCGGGTCTGCTCTGGGAGGCGGGCGCGGGGTCGTCAAAATACACGGGTGGGTACAAAAAGGCCTGTCCGGGTTGCAAGCTCGCCGCGGCAAGCTGCTGAAAAGGGGAATACAGGCCCTGCGAGGCCTCGGCCGCAGAGAGCCGGATGAAATCCGCAGTATCGCGCAAAAGCAGAAAACCGTTTTGTTGCGCGTCTCGAAAACCTATTTCCTGTATCAGGTCGCTGTTGTTGTGAAAAAAAAGATGCAGGGATGTTTTAAGGGAATCCTCAGTAATGTCACCGGACTCAGCGATTGCGCCAAGGCTGCGGCGCAACTCGGCCAGGGTGTTTTCCAGCTTGTCGGCCTGCCGTTTCGCCTCAAGCAGGGGCTCTGTGCCCAGTGAGTCGCGCAAAAGGGGCGCGGCAGCCCTGTAGCCGATCCAGGCTGCCGTGAGCGCAACGCAGATGCCGAAGGGGATGATGATCATGGGGAAAAGCAGGGTCAGGGACCATTCCCTGAGGGGGGAGGCAAATATTTTACCCTTGCCCTGGGTTGGGGGAATCGCGAAACGCATGGCCCCTCCATCGCGAAACGGTGAACGCGGGATCGCGAAATTACAAAATGTAACCTCTCACATTGTAAAAAAAATCACAAGGGGGCGAAGGAATAAATTTTGCGAAAGACGAAATGGCATGCTCTTTGCTCTTAGAGCCGGAGTGTAAAGAGCGCAAAAGCAGGCGGCGGTCGGGTAAAAAGCATCGTGCAGTGCCGGAGCGCCGGAAAATTTTTTTCATGAGCATTGTACCTTTATAGAGGTGCGGCCAATGCTCTCATCGGCTGGGGAGTTTACTTTTCTGTTTCACGAGTACCGGAGGTTCCTATGAGAGGTATGAAGAAATGGCTGTTCATGGCCACGGCGAGCTGCCTGATGCTGCTGCCCGCCCTGTGCGCATCGGCTGCCGGCGGCGGCGGTGCCCCCATTGTCATTGTTTCCGACACGCGGAAACTCACGGGCGTCATGCACTGGTGGGGGAGTCTTTATAATGAGAGCCACATGCAGTTCACACTGCTGACAATTGTGCTGATCCCGGTCACGGGCTGCATATTCGGCTTTATTGCCGATGTCATCATGGGCTGGATAGGCATTGACCTCACCAAGCGCAAAGTCGCCGAACATTAAGCAGGCACGGACCAAGGAGGAAGCCTTATGGATTGGCTCTATATGACCATGCCCATTTCGGGCGTATCGATCTTCTGGCCCGGCCTGATCATTCTTGGCGTGGGCGTTGGCATCATCGGCGGATTCTTCGGCATGGGCGGCGCCTGGATGGTGACCCCCGGCCTGAACATTCTCGGCTTTCCCATGGCTTTCGCCATCGGGACGGACATTGCCCACATGGCGGGCAAATCGCTTATTTCCACGCTCCGCCACGGCAAATTCGGCAACGTGGACTACAAACTGGGCATTATCATGCTCGTAGGCACGGTTGTCGGCTTTGAGGTGGGCGCGCAGATGGTGATGTGGCTTGAACGCATAGGCAACATCAACATTGTGGTGCGCTGGATCTATATCGGCCTGCTCTCCTTCATCGCCTGGATGGTCTTCTACGACCTGCACAAGCGCGTTCAGAAGGAAAAGCTGGCCAAGAGCCAGGGCCAGAAGCTCGACGCTATGGCCACGGGCGTGAACTGGGCCGAAGCCCTGCACAAGATTCACATTCCGCCCATGGTGAACCTGAAGACCTCCGGCATTTACTGCTCGCTCTGGCTGCCGGTCTTCGTCTCCTTCCTGACCGGCTGGCTGGCCGGCATCCTGGGCATCGGCGGCGGTCTTATCCGCATGCCCGCCCTTATCTACCTGGTGGGCTGCCCCACGCACGTTGCTGTCGGCACCGACCTTTTCGAGGTGATGATCTCCGGCCTCTACGGCGCGGGTACCTACACCTACAAGGGTCGTACTGAGCTGGTGGCCGCCATGGTCATGCTGGTCGGCGCTGCCGTGGGCGCGCAGGTCGGCGCTGTGGCCACCAAATACATCCAGGGTTACGGCATCCGCATCGCCTTTGGCATCTGCGTCATCGGCTGCGCGGTTTCCATCGTCATGAAGATGATCCAGCCGCTGGTGCCCAGCCTGACCGCCTTCCTGGACGCCGGTTCCACCGTGCTGGTGCTCGGTCTGGTGTCGTGCATGTCGCTGTATATCGCGGTCAAGATGGTCCAAGGCGTGAAGAACGAACTGGCCGAAAAGAAGGCCGGGGCCCAGTAACCGGCTGCCAAAGCCCTATGGAAAGTAAAGGAGTACGACCTATGGTGCGCAAGATACTGCCCATGCTCCTCGCGCTTGTCGCCCTCTCTGTGATGGGTTGCGATAAGTACGGCGATGTAGAACAGGGCCGCGTGGTGAAATACGACAAGACCACCAAGCCTCCCACCGCCTGGATTGTCAAAGACAGCGGGCTGGACGCCAGAAATCCGAAATACGATGTGCTGCCCGCCCACAAGTTCGTCATCCCCGAAGTACCCGGCGAAATGGGCCAGGAGCCCGTGGCCGCGCTCAGGGTGAACCTGAACGTGACGGACAAAACCATCACCATGTATAATTTCGAAACGAACAGTTTCGATAAAATTCCCTTTGAGCTGATCAGCAATGTCAACGATGTGAGCGTGCGCAAACGCCACCCCCTGGTGTGGGACGAAGCCACGCGCAAGGAACGCAAGTTCCCGGAAATAAACGCGACCGAGCGGACCATCAAGATCTACTCGCGCCGTCAGGAAATGCTCAGTGAAATCAAGCTGGCGCCTGAACACTTTGCCAAGTACAAGGCCGAAGACTGGGATGCGGGCGATGAAGTGCGCATCTACTATAAGGAAGACGGCAAGGCCCTGCGCTTCATGAACGTGACCCGCACCAACATCAACAGAAGATAACAGGCTATACTTGAACGCGGCGGCCTTTCTCCATACGGAATCGGCCGCCGCGTTTCCCTTGAACTTTATCGGAAAATACGTAAGATTTCATCCCTGCCCGAAAATGCGCCTAACCAGCCCGGAGACAGACTATGCACGGCACCCAGACCCCGAGCACTACCCCCTTTGCGGCGCAAAGCCCTGCGCAGGAACATCAGGAAGCGGACGCGCAGAGCCATGACATGGGCGCGGCGCAAAAGGTGAGCCTGACCAGCAGCCCGCGCATGAAGCTTTTCGCAGTGTGCGTCAATGTGCTGGTACTGGCCGAACTTACCCTTGCCATGTATTTTGCCGCGCAAGACCCGGATCGGCTGACCCCTGTGTTTTTCAAAATTTTCTTCAGCCTGCTCGTGCCCACCATTATTGCCGCCATTATAGGGCGCAGGCTTATTGCCAGGGCTGAAAGCCGATGAGCCCGCAGCCTGCCGCGCACGCGGCCCTGCACCTTGCCCCGCACGCCGGTCTTTCTCCGGACCCGGCACCTTCCGCAATGGCCCCTGCGCCAGGGCAGGGCGCTCTGCAAAAGGCTGCGGCCCTGCTGGCCAGGTCCCGTTTTTTCGGACGCCTCAGCGCCCTGATTTTCCTCCTGGCCGCGCTGGCCGTGGGGGATTCCCTGCAAACCCTGATCCGCCATGAGTTCAACGCCATTGATCTGACGCCGGGAGAGAGCCTGCTCGTTTCCGGCATGCTGCCCGCCAAAGCCAAAAGCCATGCGGATCTCGTCCTTTCCATAGAGGGGGATCCCGGCCTTTCCTTCACGCCCTTTGAAACTTACAAGGGCTTCTGGATGGGCGGGCATATGTGGCGGGCCGAGCTTTCAGCCCCGCCCGAGGCCCGGCCCGGCAAGGCCGTGATCACGGTGCAGGACCTCATTCCCCCCCCGGCGGAACAAGGCGGAGAGAAAAGCGCGGGCAGCATAGACGAGCGGGACACGAGAATCCTTTACGGCGGTAAGCAAAACCCGGCCCTGGTCTTCAGCGTGACCCTCTGGGCTTCCGAACAGGAGCGCAGGGAAAACGATGCCTCGCTCTTTCGCCGCCTTACCGGCCTGCCCGCCTTTGGCATAGCCGTGGCAGCCGCGCTCCTGGCCTTTGCCGCAGGATTCGCCAACTGGCGCACCTTTTCCCGCGCTGAAAAGGCCCTGGCCGCCCAGGGCGTCTTTTTCATCCACGGGCTCAAGGATCTTCCCGCCTCGGGCGGACCCGCGCTTTCCGGCTTCAAAGCCGCCTTTGCCAGGGCCGGGGAACACATTGCCAGAGGCGAGGAAATGATCCTGCTGGACCGGGACTGGAAGGAGCAGGGCCGGGGTCGCATTATAGAAACAGACGCGCTCAAGGCCCAGGCCCTCATCCCGCACGGCGGAGTTCGCCCGCGCTACGGCTGGCTGCTTATGCGTTCAGATACAAGGGAAAAATGAATCGGGGGTGCATATGGCGGAACCACCAGCTCAGGCCAAGTATGCGCGCTTGCGCAACGTCATTATTGCCACAACCCTGTGTTTCGCCATTGTGCCCATGCTGCTCGTGGGCGTGCTCATTCCGGTCCAGTTCAGCAGTCTCTATCTGAACAAGACCGAGCGCGAGGTGGAAAATCTGGCCCGTAGCAAGGGGCGGACCATTGACATCTTTTTTGAGGAACGCATCGCCCAGCTTGAAAGCCTGGCCGGCATTCACAGCTATGAGGATCTGATTGCGCCGGGCCGCCTCACGGAAATTCTGCGCGTGGTCAAGGCCAACTCCTCTTCCTACCTCGACCTTGGGGTCATTGACATGGAGGGCAACCATGTCGCCTATGCGGGCTCCTATGACGTGGGGGACGCCAACTACAAAAACGAAGCCTGGTTTGCCGAGGTCAGGCGCAAAGGGGTGGTGGTCAGCGACGCCTTTCTCGGCTTTCGGCATTTTCCGCACATTATTATCGCCATCATGCGCGAGGAGGCGGGCCGCTCCTGGATTTTACGCGCCACGGTCGATTCCGCCGTCTTTACCTCCATTGTGCAGTCCAGCAGACTTTCCGCTAACAGCGATGCCTTTGTTGTCAGCAAGGAAGGGCGCTTGCAGACGGAATCTATGCTGCTCGGCGGCCTGATGTCCCGGGTGGATCTCGCCTGGCCCAGGCAAGGGCAGCTCCTGTTCGAAGAGGAACTGGCGGGACGCACCATGCTTTTGGCCAAGGTTCCCCTGGCCCGCGCGCCCTGGATGCTGGTGGCGGCTGAAAACCCGAGCGAGCATTACTCCCTGCTGGCAAGAGCGGGCTATATGGCCGCAAGCGTCATTCTGCTGGGTCTGGCTGCGCTCTGCGCGGGAACCTGGCTCACCACCCGTCTGATTATCCGGCGTCTGATCCAGGCGGACAAGGAAAAGGCCGCCTATGACGCCAGCCTGTTGCAGTCCAGCAAGATGGCGGCGCTTGGCAAGCTCGCCGCAGGCGTGGCCCACGAGATCAATAACCCCCTGATGCTGATTCGGGAACACGCAGGCTGGATACGCGACCTGCTGGAAGATGAAAAGCCCGAAAGCATGAGCGGCTATAAAGACATACAGGCCGCCGCGCTCAAGGTGGAGCAGAACGTGGACCGGGCCAAGAACATCACCCATCGCCTGCTCGGTTTTGCCCGCCGCATCGACCCGGCTTCGGAAAGTCTGCCCCTCAACCCCATAGTGGATCAGGCCATCGCCTTTTTACAGAACGAGGCCAGCTTTCGCGGCATAGACATTATCCGCGATTTCAGCGCGCTGGAGCTCAGGGTATCCACGGATATAGGGCAGTTGCAGCAGGTGGTGCTGAACATTCTGGATAACGCCATTGACGCCCTGCCTGCGGGCGGCACGGTCACCGTCTCCACCCGGCTGTGCGAAGATCAGCCGGGCAGGGCCTGTATTGTCGTACGTGACAGCGGCGCGGGCATCCCCGAAGAGCGGCTCGCCCATATTTTCGACCCCTTTTTCACCACCAAAAAGGTGGGCGAAGGCACTGGCCTTGGCCTTTCCATCTGCTATTCGATTATGGAAGGCCTGGGCGGCGAGGTCAGCGCCTGCAACCACCCCGAAGGCGGAGCCGAGTTTGCGGTGCGCCTGCCCCTTAGCGGAGAATAGCCGGACTGTTTTTATCTGGGGACTCCCTCCCCCAGACCCCCTGGCAAAGGATTTACTCAGATGAGTTCGCCTTCGTTTCGCTCAGGACGAACGGCCCTTTGCAATCCCAATTTCGAAAAATGGCGCTCTGCGCCCTTTTTCGAAAAATTGCGGGTCCAGGGGCCTCNNCGAGGTGTGGAGGGGCAGCGCCCCTCCACTTATCTAAAATATTCCAACACATACTTGAGCGCGGTTCCGACAATCACCAGGCCAAGGCCCCATTTAATCGTCTTTGCCGGTACGAACTTCTGGCAGCGCGCTCCAAGGTACATGCCCGCAACGCCCCCCAGCCCGAATAACAGGCCGAGTGTCCAGTCCGGCGATACGGACTGCTCCGGAAAGAGCGGGGCTATCAGCGAATAAAAG
>DBDO01000201.1:5044-5368 GCA_002293605.1 Desulfovibrionaceae bacterium UBA930 | reverse complement strand
GACGAAAAAGGGCGCGATAATGGCCCCGCCGCCAATGCCGTAGGCCCCGCCCACAATACCCACGATAAAACTTAAGGCGAAAATGCCCGAGGTAGGGCACTCATGCAGCTCGCCCTGGAAGGTATAGNNGATGCGGCGCAGGGAGGCCTCCTTGATATCCACGGTAAAGGCCGCCTGGCTTCCCTGGCTGACAATGCCGCGCGGCGCGGCCTTATCCTGGGCCTTTTTTCCGGCGCGCAGCAGATCCCGAATCAGCTTTCCCCCTATATAGAGCAGGACGGCAGCGACAAAGAGCTTGAAGGAGCGCGGGTCGGGCAGCCACTG
>DBDO01000201.1:766-5016 GCA_002293605.1 Desulfovibrionaceae bacterium UBA930 | reverse complement strand
GGCCAGACCATGCGTTTTTCCTTGATATAGCGGTATACGCCGCTGGGAATGGCCACCACGTTGTAAAACTGGTTAGTGGCGCTGACCGAGGGGTTGGTATAGCCCAGCACGGACATTTGAAAGGGGAGCAACAAAAAGGCCCCGGAAATCCCGCCCATGGAGGCGAAAAAGGACACGCCAAAGGCCACCAGCGGCGGCACAAAAGGAGAAACTTCTATTCCTGCCACGGGAAAATACATGGGAGCCTCCTGTTGTGTGTAGCCGCTTTCAGCGGCAAGGCCATATAGTCACGAAAAAATATATTTTCGTGACTATATACAAAAAACAGCGCCTTTGTCGAGGCGAAGTCTTCAGTTTTTTCTCGGGCGGGTCTGATTGCTGCCGGGCCTCTCATTCAGATTCTCCATAAAAATTGCTTCCGGCAGTTTTTCCGATTTACAGATTGCGTTTGACAGATTCCGGAAAACAGATTACCTTGTGTCCCAAAAAGCGAACAAAAAGGCTTGGCAGATGATAAAAAGCTTCAGGGATAAGGAAACAGAGGCTGTTTATCGAGGATATCAGCATCCGAAATTTCCCCCGGAGATTATGAAGGCGGCGAAAAAGAAACTGCAAATGCTGGACGCTGCATGTAATCTGAGAGATTTGAAAGTTCCATTGTCAAATAATCTTGAAGTATTGAAGTGGGATAGAGAAGGGCAATGGAGCATGAGAATCAATAAACAATGGCGCGCCTGCTTTGTATGGACAGATAATAACGCTTATGATGTTGAAATAGTGGATTACCACTAGGAGGCACAAATGGAAAGGATAGACCTCATTCCCCCTGGCGAAATTCTTTTGACTGAATTTATGGAGCCCAACGGCATTTCTCAAACGAAGCTTGCCGGTGACCTGGATATTCCACAAAGCAGAGTTGCGGATATTATCAAAGGAAAGCGCAGCATTACTGTTGATACGGCCATGCGTCTTTCTGTTTACTTCTCCACATCAGTCAATTTTTGGTTGAACCTGCAAAACAACTACGACATTGAAAAGGCCGAGCGTTCAGGGGAGTTTGAAGTAATTATTTCCCGTGTCCGTCAAAATGTACATATCGTCCACGCATAGTTGTGATTCTCTTGGGGCGCAACAAAATTGAGATGCGGTGCCCTGGTCTTGCCGGGTTCCATGGTTGACAGCTTGTATTTTTTCCTCTATTCCATGAGGTTCCTTGCTCGTCCGGAAAAATTCGGGCGGGCCACACGACCATAAGGAGAACAGCATGAGAAAATTTGAGACGCTGCTGCTCCTTTCCCCCGAGCTTTCGGCTGATGCCAGGGCCGCTCTGATTGACGGTTTCAAGGGCATTGTCGAACGCGAAGGCGGCAAGGTGTTGCACGAAGACAACTGGGGCATGCGCGATCTTGCCTATCCTGTCAAAAAACAGATGCGCGGCTGGTATATCCGCCTTGAGTACGCCGCCCCCGGCGCACTGGTTGCGGAGCTTGAGCGCAATATCCGCATTGCGGAAGGCGTATTCAAGTTCCTGAGCGTGAAACTGGCGGATTCCGTCGAGGAGGTAGCCGCGTAATGGCCTTCAAGAAAAAATTCGCCCCCCGGCGCAAGTTCTGCCGTTTTTGCGCGGACAAGGACCTGCCCCTGGATTACAAGCGCCCCGACATTCTGCGCGACTTTGTGAACGAGCGCGGCAAGATCATCGCCCGCCGCATCACCGGCACCTGCGCCTTCCATCAGCGCGCCCTTACTACGGAAATCAAGCGCTCCCGCCAGATGGCTCTTATGATCTACACTGCCGCGCACGCCAGTGAAGTGAAGAAAAAGAGCGTGCTGTAGGAGGCCGGGCTATGAAAGTAATCTTGCGTACCGATGTTGAAAACCTCGGCCGTCTCGGCGACATGGTGGAAGTAAAACCCGGTTACGGGCGCAACTACCTCCTGCCCCAGGGCTTTGCCATGCTGGCCACGCCGTCCAATATGAAGGTTTTTGAACTGGAGAAGAAAAAACTCCAGGCCAGAACCGAAGCCCTGCGCAGCGCCGCAGCCGGTCTCTCCGCCCAGATCACACAGTCCCCGGTCGTCATTGCCATGCGCGTGGGCGATAACGATAAACTCTACGGCTCCGTGACTTCGGTCCTGATAGCCGAGGCCCTTGCGGAGCGCGGCGTGGAAGTGGACCGCCGCCGCATTCTGCTCGACTCGCCCATCAGAGCCCTTGGCGACTATACCGTTCGCGTGCGTCTGCATGCGGATGTTGTGGCGGAACTGGCTTTGTCCGTTGTCGCCGAAAAGTCGCATATCGAAGAAGAAGAAACGCAGGCCCCTGAGAATGCAATCGAACAAGCCGTTGAATCCGACACGTCGGCAGCCGCAGACGAAACGGAATAATCCGGCCGCTCCCGGCTCCTTTCCTTCCGGGGAAGGGGCCGGGGGACGCGCCGCAGCCGGGCAGGGCGATGTCCCGTCCGAGCTTGTGCGCAATGTCCCCCCCCACAGCATAGAGGCCGAACAGGCCGTGCTCGGGGGGGTTTTTTTAAAGCCCGAGAGTCTGTACACCCTTGTGGACATTCTGGACGAGGGCGACTTCTACCTTCCCGCGCACAGGCTGATCTTCAGCGCCTTTCGCGAGCTTTTCGCCCGCAGCGTGCCCGTGGATTACATCACCGTGGCCGAGCATCTCAAAGGGGCTTCCCGCCTCGAAGAGGCCGGGGGCGCGCTCTACCTCGCCGAGCTTGGCAAGGGCGTCTACAGCGCGGCCAATGCCGAATACTACGCGGCCCTGGTGCGCGACAAGGCCATGTCGCGCCAGCTCATTTCTTCCTGCGCCGACATTATAGCCGCGGGTTTTGAGCCGGGGCAGGATATACGCGCCCTGCTCAACGAGGCCGAACAGAACATCTTCGCCATCTCGCAGCGCGGTTCGGGCCGATCTTACAAGGACGCCGCCGAACTGACCAAACAGACTTTTGACGATCTGCAAAGCAGGGCCATGCAGGGCGATATGCTGACCGGCGTGCCCACGGGTTATTCCCGCCTGGACTCCATGACCGCCGGGCTGCAACCTTCCGACCTCATCATTATCGCGGCCCGCCCCTCCATGGGCAAGACCGCCTTTGCCCTGAACATCGCCATGCGCGCCGCCATCCAGGCGGGCGTGGGCGTGCTCATCTATTCCCTGGAAATGTCCATGCAGCAGCTCATCATGCGCATGCTCTGCGCCTGGGGCAAGGTGGACGTTTCCCGCCTGCGGCGCAGCCGCCGCCTTACCGATGACGACTGGCTCAACCTGCACGACGCAGGGGAGCGCTTTAGCGGCGCGCCTTTATTTATTGACGACTCGCCCTCGCTCTCCACCCTGGAAATGCGGGCGCGCACGCGTCGCCTCAAGGCGGAAAAGAATATCGGCCTGGTGGTCATCGACTACCTGCAACTGATGCGTTCCAGCCGCCGCACGGACTCGCGCGAGCTTGAAATTTCCGACATATCGCGCAACTTAAAGGCCATGGCCAAGGAATTGAATATTCCCGTCATCGCCCTGTCGCAGCTCAACCGCAAGCTGGAAGAGCGCACTGGCGACAAACGCCGCCCCATGCTTTCGGACCTGCGCGAATCCGGCGCTATCGAACAGGACGCGGACGTGATTATGTTCATCTACCGCGAAGCCGCGTATATGAAAGCCGAAGACCGCCCGGCCATGGACAAGGCCGAAATTATCATCGGCAAGCAGCGTAACGGACCCGTAGGCAAGGTGGACCTTATGTACGCCTCCGCCTACACCGCCTTCGAAGATATTGCCGGAGCCTATGCGCCCTCCGATCTGTAACGGAAAAAATCACAGCCGCGATTCCGCGCCGGGTGCTTCGGCCTTATGGAGCAGGGCCGCGAGTTCCCCTGGGGAGAGCCGGGGGCTGTCTCGCACTGAGGCTGTTTCTTCAAAAATCTCGTCAAGATGACGCACCGTATCCCGAATCCAGCGGCGCACCTGCACGGGGGGGACCCCATAGCGGGAGCTGAACTCCCCGGTAACAGCGATGTTCAGCAACAGGGCCGTTATCACCTCCGCCTTGAAGGAGGGGGTATATTTCGGGGCTTCTATCATGGAGCCACCTCGTCATTTTTATAGTTCTATGGAAACGCTGATTTATTCCCTTTGGCGGCGTTGCTCGGGTTTTCCCTCCGGGGGCGGGACCAAAGAGTCCAGCCCCCATCAGGCCCTTCTTCGAACAGGGGCCTCGCGCCTTGCCAAACGAA
>DBDO01000201.1:0-575 GCA_002293605.1 Desulfovibrionaceae bacterium UBA930 | reverse complement strand
AGAACAGGCCATGCAGGCCCTGGCCCAGGCTGTCGCGCACAGGGATGCCCTAAAGCAAGGCCTTCTTGCCTTGCGAAAAAGGCTTGAGGAGGAGCGCGCGCGCCTGAGCAGGGCTGAAGCGCTCGGCGCGGCGGAGCGCTGGGTGCTTGCCAACTATGTCGCGGCCCTGGGGCAGGATAGTACCGAACTGGAGCGCGCCCTGAAAGAGGCCGAAGAACATGTGGATCTGCGCCGGAGCGAACTGGTGCAAAAGGCCAAGGAGCGGGGACTGCTCGATTCGCTCAAGGAAAAGCAGTCTGCCAGACATCTTCACCTGGAACGCCAACAAGAGCAACGCAACCATGATGAAACAGCAACCTTACGCTACAGGCCTGCCGCCTTCTAAGCTTTGCCGACTTTTAATCGTCGTCTTTGCCTTCAAGCTTACCGTGCTCTGTCTGCTTATTCTTGAGCCGAGGCTGCCTTTTGAGGGCCTGCTCTCCTCTTTGGCGGGCTCTTCGGCCCTTGCGGAAGGGGCCGGAGTTTCCACGGCCAGGGCCGCGACAGCAGAGGGCGTTGGGGCTCCGCCCGCGCTC
>DBDO01000051.1:1998-10700 GCA_002293605.1 Desulfovibrionaceae bacterium UBA930 | reverse complement strand
GTGGATGCCGAGCCCGCCCGTGAAAAGGCCGTAACCCGCGATATTTTGAAATACGTCCGCCTTGCGAATGCCCACCATATGCATGCAGCGGGCCATGAGATCAGCCCAGGTGTCCAGGTCGTCCTGGGTGTGGCAGATAGCCACGGGCGAGCCCGTGGTGCCGCTGGAGGCGTGCAGCCTGACCAGCTCTTCTTTGGGAACGGCAATCAGCCCGTCCGGGTAGGCCGCGCGCAGGTCCTCCTTGCCGGTGAAGGGAATCTTCGTGATATCCTCGCGGCTTTCTATGTCCCTGGGGAGCAGCCCGGCCTTGCCCAGATGCTCTTTATAAAAGGGAGAGCGCATGGCCTGCTCCACGCTGTTTTGAAGGCGCACCCCCTGCGTACGCTCAATAGTCTCCCGGCTCCATGTCTCCGCAACAGCGTAGTATTCCATGATGTATCCTCAAGGACGGGCGCGCCCAAGCCATAGCTCATAGCCATGCAAAAGCCCCCGGCAGTTGTTGTACAAACCCAGGCATGCCTCGCCCAGAATGCGGGCCTGGCCTTGCAGTCCTTCCGCGCATTCGCCTGCGGCAAAGATTGGGGCAAAGCCTTCGGCCTCGCCAGGCAGCTCTGCGCTGTAGCAGACAAAGCCCCCGCTTGTAGTCAGCGCTTCCGGCGGCAGCCAGCCCAGGCGGAAATCTTTCAGGAGTTCCGGCAGATCGGAAGGGAAGGCGCAGGAGGAGGTTGAGGAAGTTCCGGCACCGGACGGTAAACGCAAAAAACCGTGCACGCGGCCCTGAAAGAGCAGCGCGGCAAGAAGGCCTCCCCTGTGCGCATGCAGCAGGGTCACGCCTTGCCTGTAGGATCGCTCGGCTATCTCCGGCAAGACGCTCAGGCCCAGGATAAAGGCCTGGGCGGCGTCCAGAACCGGAAATCCGGTCATACGCCTGATGACGGAAAGACGCAAGCAGGCCGGGTCCGGAGCCTCCTGCATCAGAGAGTCCAGGCGCAAATCCAGCACGCCCTCAGGGATAAAGAGGCGGCGCAGGGCCGCGTTGCGGGCGGTATGGCCGTCATGTCCTGGAGTATGTCCGTTTTCAACGGCGGCTACCAGGCAGATCTCCGGTTTGGGCAGACCAAGCGCCATGCAGAGGGAAGACCAGAACTGCGGGTCATAGTCCGGCACTGCGGCACTTTGCGGCGATGCCTTTTGGGGCAGGGGCAGATGAAAGACGGCGGCCTCTGTATCCGCTTTGCCGGGCTGATACAGCAGTGCGCGCAGGGCCGAGGGGGCAAGGTCCAGGGCCAGAACCGGCGCTTGTATATATTTTGGCGTGTAGTGCGGCATAGTTGCAATAAGGGAACGGAAGGGACGTTTAAAGAAGACGGGCTACGGCCTTCAGAACCTGTTTGGCGGCCTCGTCCGGGGCAAGGGCAAGTTCCGCTCCGGCAGCGGCGGCGTGCCCGCCCCCGCCGAACTGGGCGGCAACAGCCTGTACATCCACACCGCCCATGGAGCGCAAGCTTATTTTCGTTAAGGACGGGCCGTCTTCGCGTACGAAAAGCCCTACGCGCACGCCGCGCAGCTTGCGCAGCCAGGAGGCGAAGCCTTCAAGTGCGTCTTTGCCGAGCCCTGCTTCGTCAAGATAGCCTTTTGGCGCTATGGAACAGGCCACGGTGCCGCCTTCATGCAAACGGACCTCACTGAGCAGCCTGCCCCACAGGCGCATGCGGGCAAGGCTCCAGGTATTTTCATATTTGTCAGTGAAGCGGGCAACATCCAGGCCTTGCGCCACAATGCGCCCTGCCAGGGCCAGACTGTCCGGGCCGGTGTTGGCGTAGGAAAAATTGCCGCTGTCCGTGACCAGGGCCAGATACAGGGCTTCGCCCAGATCGCCGGAAAGGGGGATGCCCAGATCTTCCGCAAGCAGGCCGACCAGTTCGCCCGTGGCCGAGCGCTGCGCCTCCACCCAGTTGATGTCCGCGAACGCGGGATTGCTGATATGGTGATCGATATTGACTGTCACAATGCCGCTGCGCGGCAGGCCGGGTTTCTTCCCCTGCATGAAATCTTCAATCTCACTGCCCGCCCTGCGCATATCTCCGCAATCGGCGAAGATCACCATGTCCGGGGTCCAGCCCCCAAGCGCGTCCAGGCTTTGCACCAAGGGCGCGGGCAAAGGCATCCAGGCCAGAAATTCCGGTATGCCGGAGTGCAGGCAGATACGGACCTCTTTGTCCAGACTGCGTAAAATATGGGCCAGGGCGGCGCTGGAGCCGACAGCATCGCCATCGGGGTTGACGTGGGAGACGATAAGGGCGCGCTCTGCTGCGAGAAAGGCCTCTTTAACTACGGAAAGTCCATTGTTCATCCGCGTTTCACTACCGGGCATCCATGAAAAAAGCAAGAACGGGCGGAAAAAGGCGGCAGGCGCGCTGGCCCTTGGGTCCCAACTTTCTCTGGCGGCTTTGGCGCGCCTTTGCTACAAAGCAGGCGTGGGCCTTTCTCCGGCTCGGAGCGGCCCGGACGCACAGCTGCCTTGCAAGCAAATTAGAGTAATTATGAATACAATGCCTTCCCTTCCCTCAAGATCCGTCAAAGCGGATATCCCGGCCCTGTGCGCGCTCGCAACGGCCATGGTGCTATGGAGCGGCACCTTTATTGCCATGCGGGTCGGGCTTACGGCCTTTCATCCGGTTTTGCTGATCTTCTTTCGCATGCTGGTCAGCGCCCTGCTTTTGCTGCCCCTGATGCGGGGCTGGGGCCGCAGCGCGCCATACCGCAAGGGGGACTGGCGCATCATTCTGCTGATGGTGCTGGCCGAACCCTGCCTGTATTTTATGTGTGAAGCCTACGCCCTGCGCTACACCACGGCTTCACAGGCCGGAGTGGTTATCGCGCTGCTGCCGCTGTTGGTGGGCGTGAGCGCCTTTTTCATCCTCAAGGAGCGTTTGGGAAAAAAAACCTGGGCCGGATTTTTTCTGGCTGTGGGCGGCGTTATCGTGCTTACCCTGTCCGGAGAGGATACGGCGAGCGCGCCCAACGCCCTTTTGGGCAATACGCTGGAATTTTTAGCCATGCTTATGGCCTGCGTATACACGCTGTGTGTGCGAAAGCTTGTCGGCTATCCTCCTTTTTTTATCACCGGCTTGCAGGCCTGCGGCGGGGTTGTTTTTTTCGGCCTCGTGTGTCTGCTGTTCGGGGCGCGTCTGCCTGAGGCCCTGCCTGATTTTGAGCCCCTGCTGGCCCTGTTCTTTCTTTCTTTTTCCACCATCGTGGCTTACGGGCTGTATAACCTGGGCATTGCCCGGCTCGGCGCGGGGCCTGCGGCGGCCTGGAGCAACCTGATTCCGGCCCTGACCCTGATTATGGGCATTGTGTTTCTGGATGAGCGTTTAACGCTTATGCAGAGTCTTGCCGTTTTGCCCATTCTTGCCGGGGTCGTGCTCAGTCAGATGCGGGGATGACGGCTTGCGGCTTCGCTTGCGCCCGGCAGGGCCTTCTGGTATGAAGGGCAGGCTGTGCGCCGCAGGATTTTTTGTCAGCATAGTGAACATGCCATAACAGACCCCGGAGGTAATGGAATGACCGTTAAATCTCTTTTTTTCGCTTTTGCCGCCGCGTTTGTGCTTATGAGCTCTCCGGCGTCCGCCGCAGAGCACTATGTCAACGGTATTGACGCCAACTATCCGCCCTTTGCCCTGGTTGACAAAACCGGCAAGCCCACGGGTTTCGATGTTGATTCCATGAACTGGATCGCCAAGAAGATGGGCTTTACGGTCGAGCACCGGCCCATGGACTGGGACGGCATTATCCCGAGCCTTCTGGCCAAGCAGATCGACATGGTCTGCTCCGGCATGAGCATTTCCCCCGAGCGCAAGGCCCGCGTGAACTTTTCCGAGCCCTACTGGAACATCCGCAAGTATTTTCTGGTGCAGAAAGGCAGTGCTCTGACCAAGGACGAGCTGCTCAAGGGCAAAAAGAAGCTGGGTGTGCAGGCCGGCACGAACGAGGCCGAGTTGCTCAAGCAGCAGGCTGAAAAACAGGGCTGGAACTATGAACTGCGTTTTTACGAGTCTCCGCCCTTGGCTATCGAAGATCTGATCAACGGGCGCATTGACGGCGCGGCCATTGACTCCGCTCCTGCCGACGAAGCGATGAACAAGGGTAAAAAGCCGATTAAGGTCGTGGGCGAATTTGCAGAGCCTGATGACTTTGGCGTGGCTGTTCGCAAGGAAGACAACGCTTTGCTTGAGAAGATCAACAAGGGTTACGCCCTGCTCAAGAACGATCCGTACTGGGAAGAACTCAAAGCCAAATACATCAATGTAAAATAGGTTCCCTATCCCTTGAGGGCTCCACTCCATGCGCCCTGGCCTCCTGGCCGGAGTATGGAGGGCGGAGCCCTCTGGTTGATGTACAAAATAAGCATCACGCTTCATGCAGGAAAGCATTCTTACCATATGCGAGGCCATGCCCTGGATTCTTGAGGGCGCCCTCATCACCATCGGCACAGTTGCCGCCGCCATGCTGCTCGGCCTGTTCCTGGGCGTTCCCATGGCTATCGGGCAGATATACGGCAATGCGGCAACACGGGGCGTCATAGCTCTGTACGTCTGGTTTTTTCGCGGCGTGCCCATTCTTGTACTGCTCTATCTCTTTTATTTCGGGCTGGTCTATCAGCTTAATCCGCTTGAATTCAGCCTTTTCGGCATGCAATGCAGCATTTCGCTTGCACTGTCGCCCTTTGCGGCTTCCTGCATTGTTCTGGGGCTGACCAGCGCGGCCTACCAGAGTCAAATTTTCCGGGGCGCGATCAATTCCCTGCCCTCCGGCCAGCTTAAAGCGGCGCGCGCCCTTGGCATGCGCGATTTTGAGGCCATTGCCAGCATCATTCTGCCCCAGGCCTTACGTTTATCCATTCCCGGCTGGTCCAACGAATATTCCATTCTGCTCAAAGATTCGGCCCTGGTTTCCGTGCTCGGGGCCATGGAGCTGATGGCCCGTACCAAGGCAGTGGCCACAAGCACGGCAGAATACACGGCCTTTTATGTAAGCGCGGCCCTTCTTTATTTTCTGATTACCTGGATTGGTCTGCGGGGCCTGCGCTATGCGGAGAAAAATTTCCGCATTCCCGGCTACTCCCATTTGTAACCAGCGGGGGCAGGCCACATAGTCGGCAGCGCCCCGAAGGCATTGAGGCCGTAACGTCATGAATGAAGCCACACAACAGACCCCGGTGCTGGAGGCCAGAAATATAGGCAAAAGCCTTGGTGGACGGCCTATATTGAGCGATCTCTCCCTGTCTGTGTACAAAGGCGAGATGAAGGTGCTGATAGGCCCTTCCGGTGCGGGAAAAAGCACCTTTCTGCAGTGCCTGAACCACCTGATTACGCCGGATACGGGCGAACTTTTGCTGAACGGCGAGCGGATAAGCCCCGCGAACAAGGGCGAACTGCGCTCCCTGCGCGAACGGGTGGGCATGATTTTTCAGGATTTCAACCTCTTCGATCACCTGACAGCGCAGGAAAACGTAAGCATTGCGCTGGTCAAGGTTAAAAAAATGTCCAGGCGCGATGCCTCCTTGCGGGCCATGATGGAGCTTGAGCGGGTGGGGCTTTCCCGCCGGGCCGGGCTGTATCCGGCCGAGCTTTCCGGCGGTCAGAAGCAGCGCGTAGCCATTGCCCGGGCACTGGCCATGGACCCTGAAGTCATTTTGCTGGACGAGCCCACCTCGGCCCTGGACCCCGAACTGGTCGGCGAGGTGCTCGCGGCCATCCGCGAACTGGCCAGAGGCGGCATGACCATGATTATGGCCACGCACCAGATGGATTTTGCGCGAGCCCTGGCTACAGAAATTTTGTTTATGGAAAAAGGGGCCATTATCGAGCGCGGCGCGCCCGCTTCTCTTCTGGCACCGGGTGCCAAGACCCGCACCCAGGCCTTTTTCGCCAGGCTGGTAGCGGAGGAAAGCGCGTGTTGAGCCTGGACATGTTCTGGAATCGGGTCATTCCCGCCCTGAACGAAGGCCTGTTTTTCAGCCTCTCCCTGATTATTCCTTCTGCGGTCATCGGCTTTTTGGGCGGTGTTTGCATCGGGGCCCTGCGGGTCTATGCGCCCCCGGCCGTGCGCCGCATCGCGGATTTTCACGTTGGCGTCATTCGCGGCGTGCCCCTGCTGTTACAACTGTATTTTCTTTACTACGCCCTGCCCAAATGGGGAGTGCGCTTTTCACCCTATCAGGCCGCCTTGCTCGGTTTTATCCTGTGCAGTTCCGCCTATCATTCCGAGTATATACGCGGCGCGCTCCTGTCCATCCGGCAGGGCCAGGTCAAGGCAGCCTACGCCCTTGGCTTTTCCACCCTGCAAATGGCGCTCTGCATCGTCATCCCCCAGGCCGTGCGCAGGGCACTGCCCGGCTGCGGCAACGAAATTATCTACCTGATCAAGTATTCCTCCCTGGCCTATGTGCTCACCTTTATCGAGCTTACGGGCCATGCCAAGGAACTGACCGCGCGCTCCTTCCACTACATTGAAATCTACTTCACTGCGGGCATGTACTATCTGGCCATGACCTCCCTGGCCGCCTGGCTGCTCGGGCTGCTGGAGAAAAAAACCCGCATTCCGGGTTTTGGAGCGCAAAAGTAAGCGGCCATCTGTGTTTTTGCCATCACCTCCTTGAGTATTTTCCCGTTTTATGCAAAGCATCACTATATTTGCGATCTGATTTCCTCTACCTCCTACCCTTTTCCGGAGTGCATTATGGCTAATAATCTCTATATCACAGCAACGGAATCCAAAAGCGGCAAGTCCGCCATCGTGCTCGGCATGATGCAGCTTTTGCTGCGCCATGTGCGCAAGGTGGCTTTTTTCCGCCCCATTATCACCCCGACCATGGACAGCGGGCAGCAGGATCACGACATCAAGCTGGTCATGGCCCAGTTCGGTCTGGACATGCCTTATGAAAGCACCTACGCCTATTCCCTGCACGATGCCCGCAACCTGATGAACAGCGGCCAGCATGAAACCATGCTGGACACCATTCTGAAAAAATACAAAAGCCTTGAGGCTAACTACGACTTCGTTCTCTGCGAAGGTACGGACTTTATGGGCAAGGATCCGGCCTTTGAGTTCGACCTGAACGCCGAGCTGGCCGCCAATCTCGGCTGCCCTGTGATGATGGTGGCCAATGCCGCCAATAAGTCCGCCCAGGAAGTCATCGACTCCACCCAGGCCACCCTGGACCAGTTGGAGGAAAAGGGCCTGGACGTGGTTGCCTGCATTGTGAACCGCTCGGAAGTGAGCGAGCGCGATGAAAGCCGGGTGGCTTCGGCCCTGCAAAGCCGGGGGGACAGGGCAAATCCCCTGTTGGTTTACGTGCTGCCCGAAGAGCCCATTTTGGGCAAACCCACGGTCGGAGACGTAAAAGAGTGGCTCAAGGCCCAGGTGCTCTATGGGCATGGCCGTCTGGACGCCCTGGTTGACGACTATCTTATCGCGGCCATGCAGGTGGGGAATTTTCTTGAGCATGTGGGGCAGGGGAGCCTGATCATCACTCCCGGCGATCGGGCGGATATTGTGCTGGCCGCTTTGGCTTCACGCTTTTCCAGCTCCTACCCGGATATTTCCGGCATCGTGCTCACGGGCGGTCTTGAGCTTTCCGTGCACATCCACCGCCTGATAGAAGGCTGGACCGGCGTGCCCATTCCCATTCTTTCCGTACAGGACCACACCTTCAAGACAACGCAGGTGCTGGCTGATCTCTACGGCAAGATAGACCCGGA
Organism: Desulfovibrionaceae bacterium UBA930; assembly: GCA_002293605.1. Taxonomy (GTDB): domain Bacteria; phylum Desulfobacterota; class Desulfovibrionia; order Desulfovibrionales; family Desulfovibrionaceae; genus Frigididesulfovibrio. Next base: position 2,934 of record DBDO01000051.1, on the reverse strand, counting down.
CGATGCGCGCAAAATCAATACGGCCCTCGGGCATTTTGAGGCCTGTGTCGATTCGCGGGAGATTGAATCGCGCATCGTCAATATGCACAGCGGCAAAATTACCCCCAAGATGTTCGAATACAACCTGCTTGAGCGGGCAGCCGCGAAAAAGATGCGCATTGTGCTGCCCGAAGGCGCGGAAGAGCGCATCCTGCGCGCCACGGATGTGCTCCTGCGGCGCAATGTGGCCGATATCGTCCTGCTCGGCAACGCTGCCGAGGTCACGGCAAAGATAGCTGCCCTCGGCCTTGACCTGGATGTGCCGATTATCCAGCCGGATCTTTCCCCCAAGTTCACAGAATATGCGTCGCTCTACCACGAACTGCGCAAGAAAAAGGGCATAAGCCTGGAGCAGGCCAGGGATATCATGAGCGATGCCACCTACTTCGGCACCATGATGGTGCACACGGGCGATGCGCACGGCATGGTCTCCGGCTCGATCAACACCACGGCCCACACCATCCGCCCGGCATTTGAATTTATCAAAACCAAGCCCGGCACCTCCATCGTGTCTTCAATTTTCCTCATGTGCCTGAAGGATCGCGTGCTGGCCTTCGGCGATTGCGCGGTCAACCCCAACCCTTCAGCCGAAGATTTGGCGAGCATTGCCATCAGCTCCGCGCATACGGCGAGCATTTTCGGCATCACCCCCAGGGTCGCCATGCTCTCGTACTCTACCGGCGCATCGGGCAAGGGCGCGGATGTGGACAAGGTGAAGGAAGCCACGCGTATCGCCAAGGAAATGGCCCCGGATCTTTTGATCGAAGGCCCCCTGCAGTACGATGCGGCCATTGACCCGGAAGTGGCCCGGACCAAGCTGCCGGACAGCAAGGTGGCCGGACTCGCCACCGTCTTTATTTTCCCGGATCTCAACACCGGCAACAACACCTACAAGGC
>DBDO01000051.1:0-1855 GCA_002293605.1 Desulfovibrionaceae bacterium UBA930 | reverse complement strand
ACACCCCGCCAAGGGCCTGAGGCCTTTGGAACCCGCAATTTCCTGAAAACGGCGCTTTGCGCCGTTTTCAGGCGATGGGATTGCAAAGAGGTGACCCCTTTGCCAGGGGGGCTGGGGGACAGAGTCCCCCAGAGGAAAAAAATACGTACTACAGCTTTTTCACAATACTACCCGCCTGGTGCGCGCAAGGCATAAGGAGCCTTTGATGGATCAAGCAACGAGTCAGCCCATGGTCCTGATTGAAACCTCTTCCGGCGATATTTTGGTAGAGCTTTTTCCGGACAAAGCCCCGGCCACGGTCGCCAACTTTCTGCACTATGTTGACGAGGGCTTTTATGCGGGGACCATCTTTCACCGCGTGATCAAAGACTTCATGATTCAGGGCGGCGGCCTGAGCATGCGCATGGAAGAAAAGCCCACCCGGCCGCCGGTGCACAACGAAGCCGCGAACGGGCTGAAGAACACGCGCGGCACCCTGGCCATGGCCAGGACCACAGACCCGCACAGCGCTGCGGCCCAATTTTTCATCAACACGGTGGATAATCCCGAGCTTGACCACAGCGCGCCTGATGCGGAGGGCTTCGGCTACTGTGTGTTCGGTCAGGTGGCCGATGGCATGGAGATTGTGGACAAAATCGCCAAAAGCAAGGTCAAGGCCCAGGGAGAGCACGAGGCCCTGCCTGTGGATTCGGTGGTGATCACCTCTGTAAGCCGCTTCGAGTTGTGAACGCGCGGCGCGAACGCTTCATCGCACAGGGCCAGGTGCAGGGCGTGGGCTTCAGGCCCTTTGTCTTTGCCCTGGCCGAAGAATATGGCTTGAGCGGCTTTGTGCGCAACAGCCCGCGCGGGGTGGAGATAGAGGTCCAGGGATCGGATGAGGCCTTGCAGGCTTTCTCCCTTGCCCTGGAGAGCCGTCTGCCCCCCCTGGCCCACCTGAGTGCCGTGATTCGAGAATGCTGCGCGCCCCTGAGCGGGGAGGCGGCCTTTCGCATTGCCCGCAGCAAGGGCGGGCAGACCCATGCCGTGTTGATCAGCCCGGATACGGCCACCTGCCCCGACTGTCTGGCCGAAATGCGCGAGCCTGCAAACCGCCGCTACCGCTATCCTTTTACCAACTGTACCAATTGCGGGCCGCGCTATACCATCACCCGCTCCATCCCCTATGACCGGGCCAGCACGAGCATGGCCTGCTTCCCTCTGTGCCCGGACTGCCGGGCGGAATACGAAAATCCGCGCGACCGGCGCTTTCACGCCCAGCCCAATGCCTGCCCGGCATGCGGCCCTGCGGTGTGGTTCACGCGCCAGCCTGCTTTGAGACTTGCAGGGGAGGAGGCAACAGGGGAAGACAGCTCTGATGGCGCGGGGCAAAGCACAGCACGGGGGGCTGCTCTTTCCGAAGGTGATGCGGCCTTGCGCGACATGGCGAGTTTTTTGCTTTCCGGCGGCATTGCCGCCATCAAGGGCCTGGGGGGCTTTCACCTGGCCTGTAAGGCCTGCGACCATGCCGCCGTGCAGGAACTGCGGCGGCGCAAAAAGCGACCGCACAAGCCTTTTGCCCTGATGGCTCCGGATATTGAGGCTGTTCGACGTTTCGCCCGGCCTGACGCAAAGGCGAAAGCCCTGCTGCTTTCAGCCGAGCGGCCCATTGTGCTTTGCCCGCTTTCGAAAGCGGGCAGGGCCCTGCTCTCGTCCGGCATCGCCCCGGACAGCTCCCTGGTTGGCGTCATGCTGCCCTACACTCCCCTGCATGCCCTGCTCTTTGAGCATCTGCGCGAAGCAGCCGGGGGACGAGGCGCGGACCTGCCGCCCCCGGCCCTGGTCATGACCTCGGGCAATCCGGGCGGCGAACCCATTT
>DBDO01000242.1:7133-7342 GCA_002293605.1 Desulfovibrionaceae bacterium UBA930 | reverse complement strand
CAGCACATGCGCATTGTCGTCCTCGCTCAGGGCTGGCAGGGGAAGCGTGAGGGAAAGCAGGAGCGCGCAGATGAGAAAGGGGACGAAGCGGGCGGTTTTTGTTGGTTGGGGGGCAGAGCATGGTATCATGTATATTATATAGAATAATAAATATATATCGTCAACATATAATCCCGATTCAAGACAAAAATTGCCTTGATTTTTATCTG
>DBDO01000242.1:0-7080 GCA_002293605.1 Desulfovibrionaceae bacterium UBA930 | reverse complement strand
TAGAAATTGCAGGAAGCAATTTCTGTGGAGAATCCGAATAAGAGGCCTTGGAAAGAGCGCCAATGAAAAAAGCCTTCGGAGGGGGGGCCGAAGGCTTTTTCGTGAAGGGGACTTCACAAGTCCGGCAAAAAGGAGGGGGCCGGACAATAAGAGGAAACCTGACGCAAGCTGGGGGGAAGCTTGTGGCCCTGATAGGGGGATATCGGCCAAGTCAGTTGTCATAAAGAAAGCAGAAAGCATGCCAAAAAAAACTCCAGACGGAATTTTTTATAATAGTGTGTTATTTTATTGTGTTAATAGGAAAAGACAGAGGAGGGGAGAAAAGAAGCTCTGCCGCAAGCGTGCGGGTTCGCACGAGCGTATTCGCACTATAGGGCGGATGCGCACAGGTGCGCACCTCTATTAGGGCTGACACCATGCCTCCTTCCTGCGGTCTGGATTTCCCTTTTTCCGGCCTTTGGGCTATGCTGGCGCATGCCGCAGCGCCCCTACCCCGCATCCCGGCTCGCCCTTTTACTCTTCCCCGAGGTCTGCCTTCTGGGTGCCCTTGCGGGCATTCTGGCAGAGCGTTATCCCGGTCCGGGCCTGACCCTGCTCGCGCTCGTCTGGCTGCTGGATCTGCCCCGAACCCGCAGCCTGTCCCGTTCTCTGTGCTTTGTGCTGAGTTTTTGCTGTGCCTTTGCCTACAGCACCTGGAGCGCGCCCCGACCTCAGCCCGTACCGGACTGGCTCTGCGCCGCAGTTGCGGTACGCGGCGGCGCAGAAGAGGCTGCCTCTTCGCAAGCCCTTCGCGTTCACGCCAGGGTGCTGCGCGCTGATCTGCTGCAAGGGAATCGCGCCAGGGTCATCCTTACGGATATTGCCCCTGTGCAGGGCGAAAATGAGCTTGCGTCCTATAAGGGCAGGGTGGTCTGGAACTGGAGGGCACCGGATTTTTTGCCCTTGCCCGGCGAGCGCCTGGAACTTGTATTACGCTTTTCCCAGGTGCGCGGGCTTGCCAATCCCGGCGTCTGGAATACGGAGGACTACTGGCATGATCGCGGAGTCTGGTTCAGGGCCTGGAGCAGCAGAAAGGCAGGGGTTCTTACTGTAGGAGAGGGTGGATTCTGGCAGAGCCTTCGCCGCAGCTTACGGGAACGCTTTTACGCCAATCTTCCCCGCCCGGGGGGTGCGGACGGGAAAAAGGGCGAGGAGGCACAGCTCACGGCAGGGGCGGGTATTCTTCCGGCCCTGTTGTTTGCGGATCGCTCGCAGATCAGCCATAGGCAGCACGAGCTTTTCGCCAGGGCCACACTGGCGCACAGTCTGGCCCTTTCAGGCATGCATCTTGGCTTTGCGCTTTTGTGCGGCCTGGCCCTGGCCTTTGCCCTCGGGCGCATCTGCCCCCGGCTCTGGCTGCATATGGATCGCCCCCGCCTGGCTGTGCTGCTTTCCCTGCCTGTGGCGCTTTTTTACCTGTGGCTGGGCCAGATGCCCCTTTCTCTGCTCCGCGCGGCCTGCATGCTGGCCTTTGGCGCTTTGCTGCTCTTTCTGAAACGCCAGAGGGTGCTGCTGGACAGCCTGTTTGCGGCCCTGGCCGTAATACTGATCTGCAATCCGCAGGCGCTTTTTGATATCAGCCTGCAACTCTCCGCCCTTTCCGTGGCTGCCATCGCCCTTTCCCTGCCGGGTATATCATGCCTGGCCGCGCGACTTTTTCCCGCAGGCCGCCAAAGAGGAATACCAGGCAGGCTGCTTCGCGGGGCCTTTGTTCTTGCCGGAACTTCCTGCGTCCTGCAGATTGTTCTGCTGCCCCTGAACCTTGGCATCTTTGGCGCTTCAGGCCTGCTTTTTCCCCTGAATCTGCTCTGGCTGCCGATGCTAGGTGCGGTGGTGCTGCCGCTTTCCTTTGCGGGCCTCTTCTGTGCCTCCCTCGGCCTGGATGCTTTTGCCAGCGCGCTTTTGTATCTGGCAAGCGCGCCCTGCGAAGGGCTGCTGTATCTGCTCTCCTTTCTGGATGCCGCCTTTCTTTTGCCCGCTCCGCTCCTGCCCCGTCCGCACTGGCTGATGACAGCCGGGTACTGGCTTATCTGCCTGAACCTGCCCGGATGTCTTCGCCGCCTTATATCCGGCAGATCCCAGGGCGGTCCGGGGATGAGGGCCGGGGGCCTGGCCGCAGAGTTCGCTTTTGTTCTGTGCGCGGCCCTCATGCTCGCGCTGCCTATAGTCTGGCAGTTGCAAAAGGACAGCCTAAGCGGGGTGCGCCTGCGCGTACTGGATGTCGGACAAGGGCAGTCCATTTTGTTGGAATGGACCGGCCTTGGCAAAGAGCGCAAGGCCGGTCGCGTGCTGGTTGACGGCGGGGGTTTTCCCGGCGAGGCTTTTGACACAGGCCACTTTGTGCTGGCCCCCGTATTGACCGATATGGCCCTGCCGCGCCTGGATGCAGTCATTGCCAGCCACCCGGATGCGGATCACCTGTCCGGTCTGCTCTTTATTCTGAAAAACTTTGCCGTAGGCCAGTATTACGGAAACGGTGGTCAGGCCCCTCCCTTGCTCGCCGCGCGCGAGCATGAGGCGCTTGCCCGCACAGGCCTTGGCAAAAAACAGCTTCAGGCCGGGGACAGTCTGGATCTTGCGCCGGAGCTGCGCCTGGATGTACTCTGGCCGCCGCCCGGCATGCAAAAAGAGCCCATGCAGGAGGAAGGCGGCAATAAGGCCTCGCTCATACTGCGCCTTGTGTGGCAGGGCTTTTCCCTGGCCCTTTTGTGCGGCGATGCGCAGGCAGAAGCCCTGCAAGGTCTTATGGCGGCGCAGGGCGCAGGGCTTGCCGCAGAGCTGCTGGTGCTGCCGCATCACGGCTCGGCCGCGAGCCTTTCCCCTGCTTTTTACCGGGCCGTACGGCCTTCCATAGCCCTGGCCAGTTGCGGCTATGGCAACCGCTGGGGCTTTCCTTCCGCCGCTGTGCTCTCCGCGTTGCGGGAGCAGGGCGTTCCCGTACGCGATACGGCACAGTTCGGGCAGATCGATCTACGCTGGCGAAAGGCCGGAGAAAAAGCAAAAGTTACATACGCAAAAACAGGGGAGAGCGGCTCTGTCTCTGAACGTCATGAGTAAGCCTGAGGTAGTTACAGACTTGAAAATTTGTTGTAAACCTCTTTAAAATAAGATATATTCTAAAAATAGAGACTATGCGTTGCTTTGTTGTGGAAAAAAGAGTAAATTAGTATCCTTTACCAAGGAGCGTCTATGAAGCTTTCCGCCCGGTCTCGTTATGCTTCAAGAATTTTGCTTGAACTTGCAAAGCACATGGAAAAGCCGCCCATGTCCGCAGCCTCCCTGTCCCGGCAAACCGGCGTCTCGGTGCAGTTTGTCGAGCAAATCCTGAAGCCGCTGAAGCAGAGCGGTCTCACCCGCAGTATACGGGGGGCAGCCGGGGGGCATCGTCTGGCGCGCCCGGCCAGTGAAATCTCTCTGGGGGAAGTGGTGCGCCTTATGGAGGGCGGCATCAGATTGACGGTTTGCTGCGGGGAAAGGGCCGATGAGTGCCCGCGTAAAGAAGGCTGCCTGACGCGGCGCGCCTGGATGCGAGTGTCCGATGCCCTGGAGCAGGAACTGGATTCCATCTCCCTGGCGAGTTTGCTGCAAAGCGATGCCGAGGTCTGCCCGGAAGGCACGCAACGTAGCGCTTCACACGGCGGACGCAAAGAGCAGCAGCGTCTTTCCCCGGCTAAACTTTCGCCGCGCTCTCCCTTGACGGCCATACGCAGGGCAAAGGGCCTGCGGCGGTAGTTCTCTCTTTCTCAATAGACCCTGCTTTTCTTCCCGGAGCCTTGCCGCAGCTCCCGCAAGGCCTGTTTGCCCTGAGTCTGTTCGCGCTTTAAAAGCGGAGACGGGGCGCATTTGAAAAAGACCCTCTGCCGGAAGGGTCCGGGGAGGCGAAGCCTCCCCGGAAAAGGATCGGTAAACTGGCCTCTATTCCAACTCGGCCAGCACCTCATCGGGAATATCGACATTGGAGTGCACCTGCTGCACATCGTCATTGTCTTCCAGGGCTTCAACCAGTCGCACAACTTTGCGCGCGGCTTCGGCGTCCACGGTGATGGTATTTTGCGGCAGCATGGAGATTTCCGCGCTTTCGACTTCTATTCCGGCGTCTTCATAGGCCTGGCGCAGGCTGTCAAAGCTGCCCGGCTCGCAGTGGGCCTCCCAGCTTTCGTCTTCATCCACAATGTCTTCGGCACCGTTTTCCAGGCCGATTTCCATGAGCTGCTCTTCGCTGTAGCGCGACTTTGCAAAGCTCAGTACGCCTTTTTTCGTGAACATCCAGTTTACGGAGCCTACCTCGCCCATGGCTCCGCCATATTTGGTGAATATATGGCGCACTTCGGCAACGGTTCGGTTGCGGTTGTCCGTGGCCACTTCTACAAGAATGGCAATGCCGGAGGGACCGTAACCCTCATAGACGATTTCAAACAGATCGCCGCCCGCTTCCTCGCCCGTACCCTTGCGAATGGCCGACTCAATGCGTTCCTTGGGCAGGCTGACGCTTTTGGCAAAGGCTATGGCCGAACGCAGACGCGGGTTAAAGGCAGGGTTGCCGCCCCCCTTGGCCGCTATGATGATTTCCTTGGCCGCGCGAGTGAATTCCTTGCTGCGCTTGGCGTCCTGACGGCCTTTACGATGTTGTATATTTTTCCATTTACTATGCCCTGCCATGAGGATCTCCCTTTTCTGTGAACGTTCTGCGGCAGGGACTATTGCGCCCCTGCCCCATACGGCCTTTGCAGCATGTCGCTTTCAAGGCCGGAGCATTTGTCATACGGTAGACGGTGCACTGCTCTCAAGGGGAGGATCAGGAAGGGGGAGGCCGGTATAGCCGAGCGCGACGTAAAAGGTTTCCATGCTTTCGGAACGTGAGCTTGCGGGTTTAAAGGATTTGACCACGGCAAAGTGTTTGCGCAAGGCGTCCGCCAGGTTTTTTACGTCCGGCCCCATGAATACCTTGACCACAAAGCTGCCGCCCTTTATCAGATAAGCAAGGGCCACGGCAAGCGCCTCTTCGCACAGGGCCGCAGAGCGGGCCTGATCCGTACCCCGGTGTCCGGTGGTGCTTGGTGCCATATCGGACATAACCACGTCAAAGGGGCCTTTTTCTCTGAGCAGGGCCTCGAACTCCGCAGAGCGGTGGAATACATCCTCCCGCCTGAACAGGACGTTTGCGGGAAAGGCGGTATCCGTATTTTGGATGTCCGCGCCCAGCACCAGGCCTGCCGGACCGATTTTTTCCGCCGCCCCGAGGGACCAGGAGCCGGGGGCCGCGCCCAGATCCAGCACCCGCATGCCTTTTTTAAAAATGCGGAAGCGCTTGTCGATTTCCTTGAGTTTGTAAACCGAACGGGCGGGGTAGTTTTCCTGTTTGGCTTTCAGGAAATAGTGGTCGCGGTATTTTTTCATAACAGGGGCTATGATGATACGCATTTTTCCCGCATTCGCCAAGCCCTGGCTGCCGCCTTCGGCATGACGCGCATGCGGGCGCGATACCTGAACTTGGGAGAATAGCCGCCTTGGCAAGGCCCCATATTATCATTCCGGGAACCGGCACGGAACTGCTGCGCCGGGAGCTTGCCCTGGCCTTTGCCGCAGAGGGCTGCGGGGTGACGGAGGTCCATCCCGCCTCCCTGCATGATCCCCTTCGTCCGGCCTACCTGGCGGAACTGTCGGATGGATCGCCCGCCCTGCTCTTCAGCGTGAATTTTCAGGGTCTGTACCCTCTTGCCCCCGTACTTGAGCTTTTGCGTAAAACAGGCGGATGCGTTGCCGTATGGTGCGTGGACAACCCCTGGAATCTGCTCTCCGGCGTGCGCGACCCGCGCTGGAAGACCCTGTCCCTGTTTGTAAGCGATGCAAGCTTTATCAAGCCTCTGCGTGAGCATGGCGCAAAGCGCGTTTTTCACCTGCCGCTCGCGATGTCCCCGCTCCTGTTCAGGCCTGACCCGGCCCGCGAGGCCCGTTTCCCCGCGCCAGACGATTGCGCGCCTTTCGTCTTTGTGGGGCGCTCCGCCTTTCCCGGCAAAGAGCGTTTTTTCTCCGGAGAGGCTCTACCAGCAGTCCTTATGGATGAGGCGCGCTCCCTGCTTCTTGCCGGGGGCCGTCCGGACTTGCTGTGGTGGGAGCGCGCCCTCGGCTCTGCACCCAAAAGCTTCTGGCCCGGCAAGCTGGCCCGAAGGCCCGCCTTCGGAGCCGAAGAAAACAATCTTCTCTGGCGCGGCCTCTGTCTGCGCGCTGCCGCATGTGCCGGGCGTGCCGGCAGGGACCAGGACGGAGCGGATATACCCGGGGTGGATATATTTGGAGATGAGGGCTGGCAACACTTTTTGCCGCCGCAGGCGAGACTGCGCCCGCCCGTGGACTACTATGCTCGGCTGCCCGGCATATATGCCAAGGCTTCTTTCAGTCTTTGCCTAACCAGCCTGCAACTGCCTCAGGGTTTGAATCAGCGGCATTTCGATATCTGGATGGCGGGCGGTCTGTGCTTGTCCGACGCAACGCCGGGGCTTGCGCTTTTTCCGGAGGAACTCACCCGGCCCATAATTTTTCAAGCGGATAGCATAGCGCGTGTGGCAGAACGGGCCGATGCGCAGCGCACCGCCCTGATTGCTGACTGGAAAAGTCATTTGCTTGAGCGCCATACCTACGCGCACCGGGCGCGCTTTGTGCTCGAAAGCCTGGGTTTCGCATAACCGGCGTGCGGAGGCGCGGTAGACATTTTTCGCGCTTTGCGGCATTCTTGTCTCCGGTCCTTTTCCCCGCTGCTTTACCAGAGCATTTCTTGAAGCGTCAGGCTCTGGCCCCAGAGAACAGGCAACGACAAGGATGCCCGCAATGGCGGATGCCGAGCGCATGACAGAACCCTCTTTTTCTGAAAAAAAGCAAGCGGGGGATTTCCCCGGTCGCCTGCCCACGCCCCCCCCTCTTCCCCAGACCGGCCCCCTGCGGGAGCCACGCCCGCTCCCGGCCCTCAGTCTTATCTCCCCTCCTGAGGAGATCTTTGACCCGGCCCGGCATGCCTTTCCCTCGGCCGCAGGGCACAGCGGTCCT
>DBDO01000138.1:1474-2527 GCA_002293605.1 Desulfovibrionaceae bacterium UBA930 | reverse complement strand
TTATGCAGTTCACGGATGGCTTTCAGCTCTTTCCGGTAGTCGTCCACTTTGTCCTCACGCTTCCTGAATTCCCTCTCTGCAAGGGCAAGACGGCTCTGCCACTGCTGCAGGCGGATTGTGGCGTCCTCATTGGTTTTGGCTATTTCCGACTGCATTGCCGCGCGCATGCTTGCCGCCAGCGCCGCGGCCCGTTTTTCCACGTCCCGGTCAGCCGCCGCCTGTTTGGCTTTCAAATCCCAGCGGTCGTTCAGCCACATACAGATGAAGCTGACCACGATGATAACGAGCACACTGACGAACCAGAAGCCAATGCCGTATTCCCAGAAATGCAGATACCCGCCCCCCAGGAAGGTGAGAAACGTGTATTTATCCAGTGCGTCGCGCCACAGCAGCCAGACCACGCCGGTGCAGAGCAGCGTGTAGAGCAGAAAATCCAGAGCCTTCCAGAATATCCAGGCCATAGTTCTTTGTATCAACTCAGCCATTATCCGCTCCATTCCGGGAAAAACCGTCTATTCCCAGGTCCAGGCAACACTGCCGCAAGTACGAGTATGTTATTTTCAGGCCCACTTCCCGGCCCAGATAGGCGGTGACCTGGCGCAAACTGTAGCCCGCCGCCGCGAGTTGCCGGATGATCCCTTCATGCAGGGCGATCTTTTCCCGCTTGGGACTGCGGCGCTGCTTGGGGCGGCAGGCCATTTCCAGGCGCAGCCGGTGGGTATCTTCCAACAGGTCCAAGTTCCGTTCCGGATTCTTGCGCCCGGATCGCTCCAGCGTGTTCCGCACCTGTTCGGCTGACGCCAGCAAGGCATGCAGCCGGGATTCCTCCGGCCCGAACAACTTTTTATAAGGAGCAGGATTGATGCCTTTCATCACCTCAAATAAGGCTTTTTCCGACGCATTCGCCATCCATACAAGCAATTCTTTCCTTTTTATTGTGTTGTATCTGATTGTATTTTTCTGTTCACCGTACTGTGTAATAACTATGTGTTCCGAATTGTGCGGCATACTGCTCCCGTATTCAGTTTCTCTCTGTGTGCGTTGCATATATTA
>DBDO01000138.1:794-1453 GCA_002293605.1 Desulfovibrionaceae bacterium UBA930 | reverse complement strand
CATATCCGATGCTCACGCATCACCCATGGGGTTTTGCACACCTTCCCCAACGTGCGGCGCAAGCCTGGCCCTCCGACTGGCCAAGCTCTCAAGCGGGAGCGAACGAGTCCGGCATTTGCCGGAAAGTGGATGCAGCCATCCACGGTTTCCACGGGAACCAGAAGGCGGCGGTTGGCCGATTCCTCAAGAGGCAAGGCGTAAGAAGGCAAGCGCCGGGAGCATATCCCGCAAGACCCCATGGTCGGCCTGGCAGACTTACCAAGTTCCCCGGCGCGGAAAACGCGCAGCATACGGCACCCCGAACGCGACGGATACGGAAAACGTACCGGCGCGGCACACATCCCTTCACAACTTCCCCGGCAACGGCGCCGGAACAGGAGACTTGCCCGTGCATGGCGGCGTGGATTTCCAAATCAACCGTATTTTCAACGAGTCCGGCATATTCAGGCCGGGAACCAGCAGACACAAAGAAAAGGATACGGCGAGAAAGGACTTGGCTGACCAAGGCCGTGCCGCGTCCAGCGAAGCCCTGGCCGACGCCACGGGCCTGCACTCCTACACCTACGCCAGGGATTGCAAGGACTCCTGGCACCGCCTGGGGCATTTCGCACGGCACCACATGGGCCTCAAAGACATGACCATGCTCGGCGCGGATCATG
>DBDO01000138.1:147-761 GCA_002293605.1 Desulfovibrionaceae bacterium UBA930 | reverse complement strand
CTGGAAAACGCCCTGCGGGAGTTCGCCGGTAAACATTCCCAGGCGGATTTCGTTTCGCCGGGAATCCGCGCCGCCGCCCTTGACCCGGAACTGCGGACCCTCGCCCGTGAACAGCTTGCGCGCGGCGGCAAGGAGTTTGGCTATTTCGCGCACCCGGAAGCCGTCATTGCCCGCCTGGAAGCCTCCGCCCACCCGGAAACGGCGCTGATCGCCCGCATCCAGCATGAAGGCGGGGCCAGATGCCGGGAAGCCTGCCGGATCACGGAAAAACAGTTGCAGGGGATAGAACGCGATCCTTTCACAGGGCAGTCCATGGGGCAGATTCACCTTACCGACACCAAGGGCGGCAAGCCGCGTACCATCCAGGTGGGTACGGCGTTGTATGGGGCATTGGAACATGCCGTCGCACAATACGGCCTGCTGCATGTTCCGATGGACGTATATGCCAGGGCTGTGCGCAGTGCGGCGAGAGCGTCCGGCGAAGCTCTCGGCGGTACGCACGCCTTTCGCTACTGCTTCGCCCGTGGGCGGTACAAAGCCTTGACCATGCCCGCCCCGGCAGGGCCGGGATTGTCGCACGAAGCGGCCATCCAACAGGTCAGTTGGGAAATGGG
>DBDO01000138.1:0-133 GCA_002293605.1 Desulfovibrionaceae bacterium UBA930 | reverse complement strand
GAAAGAAGCGCATTTAGGTGGCTCTTCTCCATAACAGCTTGATTTTATGCTCATAAATACGGAACCTTTTTTCTCCCGAGGGAGTGAAGAAAGGGAGAAGAAAGGGTTTGTCCGCAAAACAGGCAACCTTTTT
>DBDO01000226.1:2899-4254 GCA_002293605.1 Desulfovibrionaceae bacterium UBA930 | reverse complement strand
TGCCCCGGCGGGGTCCAGCCGCGCGGCAGCAGGGCCGGAAGCACAATATCGCGCAACTCCCCGCTTCCGTTTATAAGAAGCTGCTCTTCTTCCGGCGATTCAGCCAGGTGCAGACTGAAAGGACGCGCATGCCCTTTGCACCAGTCCAGGGCGGCGCGCAGTCCTTCGGGCGCTGTGCTGTACAGGGCGTGGCCGGAAAGCGCGCAATGCGGGTACACAGCTTCGGGAAGCTCTCCCGCACAGTCAGGTTCATAGCCCTGGGCGACAAGGGCATCAGGCAGATTTTTTGCGCCTTGCCCTTGTTCAGAGCCCTGTTTCTGCCCTTGGTTCTGAGAAAACCCCAGCACTTCCAGAAAGTGCGTCAAAGGATAGGGGATTGTTTTCTCCTGCGCCAAAGCCAGCCCGGCCAGATGCACCGCAAGGGTGAAGCGGCTGCCCACATCGCCGATATGCGCCGTCCCGCTTTCGAGCGTTGTCTGCAAAGTCTTTGTACTGGCCGCATACACAACAGCCTGCGCAGGTGAAAGCTCCCCCGCACACGGAGTGGAAGGCCCCCGGGACAAAGTCTCCTGCGGTAAAACTGCGCGTAGCGCCGCCACAAGACTGCGCAGCCAGGGCGCAAAGCCCTGGCCGGGCACGGTCCTGCCCGCAAGATGGGAAAGTTCGAGATGGCAGTGCGCGTTAATCAGGCCGGGGGCCAGGCAGACATCCCCGAGATCCGTAAGCGCCTGCGCGTAACCGGGGCGGCGGCGATAGGAAGCGTATGATTCAAGGGCCTCGATGCGTCCCGCGCGCGTCACCAGAACAGCATCTTTACGCACAGACAGGGGCGCGTCCAGCTCCTGTAAGCCGCGCGCTTGCTTCTCCCCCGCAAATGCAATATAATATTTCGCCCTATAGGCTGTATACCCGGATGCTTTCATACTGCGTCCCTATTTTCGCATGGCCGCCTGAGTTTCGCCCGCAACAGCCCCATTTCATCCGCCTTTACTGCAATGCATAGAAAACTCTGTCTTCTGCACGCCAACTGCCAGGGAGAGGAACTGGCCGCCCTGTTGCAGGCTTCGGCCGCTTTCAGCAAAAAGTACCGGCTAGTCCGGCGCATCAACTACACGCGTGAACCTGTCAGCGCGCGGGAACTCGCCGAATGCAGCCTTTTTCTTTACCAGCAGCTTGGCGAAAGCTGGAACGAACTGGCCTCCCGCGAGCTGCTGAGGCAGCTTTCGCCTTCCGCCCTCGCTTTGCAGATACCCAATCTTTTCTTTAAAGGCTACTGGCCTTTCTGGACCTCTCAAGGCCCTATCGCCTTTGGCGACTCTCTTCTGAATCGGCTGATCGATGAAGGCGCGCCCAAG
>DBDO01000226.1:2208-2821 GCA_002293605.1 Desulfovibrionaceae bacterium UBA930 | reverse complement strand
ACTTTCTGCTGCGCCGCTGGAAGGAGCGCATGATCTTTCTTACGGTCAACCACCCTGGCCGGGAAATGCTCTTGCACGTGGCCGGAGGGATTCTGGAAACCCTCGGCCTGCCGACTCTGAGCGAGAGCGAACGCGCCCTGTCCGCTCGGCACGGACACTTTCCCTCGTATGCCGACTTTGAACTGCCCATACACCCGAAGGTAGCGACCTTTCACGGTCTGCGCTTTTGCGGTATGGAGCAGGACTATGCCGTATTTACGCGCCGCTTGCGCTTTGAAGAGTATAGTTCCCGCTATATCGACTGCCGTTTGAACGGTATGGAAGCAGAATTTCTCGGCTATCTGCAACTCGTGTGAAGGACCGCGCGACAAAGCCGCATACATACCAGGTCCGCCAATGCATACTATAGAATGACTACTACAGATATCTCAGATCATATCAACGCTCATGCACTTCTCAAGCCCGGCAGCATAGAACTCACGCTCTGCGAAAGAGAGTGGCGGCTGCTCAGACCCGCAGACCTGGAATCCCTCTGGGAATCCATTACGGATGAAGCCTTTGGCGCGGACGAGCGCCTCCCCTACTGGGTGGAACTCTGGCCCGCCAGTCTGGC
>DBDO01000226.1:1727-2189 GCA_002293605.1 Desulfovibrionaceae bacterium UBA930 | reverse complement strand
GGCTGCGGCCTCGGCTTTACCGCCCTTGTAGGCGCTCTGGCCGGGGCCAGGGTTGTTGGCATGGACTACGAGCCCAAAGCCCTGGTCTTTGCCCGAAAGAACGCCGCAGTCAACAAAATCTCCGCCCCGCTGTGGACCGTTATGGACTGGCGCAAGCCCGCCCTGCGCCCGCAGGCCTGCGCCTGCATCTGGGGCGGGGATATCATGTATGAGAACCGCTTTGTCGCGCCGGTCTTCGATTTTCTGGATTACGCCCTGGCCCCGGACGGCGTTGTCTGGCTGGCCGAACCGGGACGCGATGCATATGCGCTGTTCAAAAGCACCCTCTTCAGCCGGGGCTGGAAGTCCCGCTGCGTTGCCGCCAATAGCGTGACCGCCCTGCATCCGCAAACGGTTCCCGTGTCCGTGAAACTTTGGGAACTTTCCCGAAAGTAGGGAGTACTTCCAATTCCAGATAAAAAT
>DBDO01000226.1:0-1668 GCA_002293605.1 Desulfovibrionaceae bacterium UBA930 | reverse complement strand
GCCGATACATAGAAATTGCAGGAAACAATTTCTATGGAGAATCCGAATAACTTGAGCAAGCCACATTTTGAAGGGTTCGGCCTTTCGACTGGGAATGGATTGAAGCAGACGCAAAACCTGTTCGGTATCAGCCACATCCCTCAGACGACTTTTCCTGTCATGAGCGGGCACTTTCAACTGGTTAGTATGACTAAGCAGTACACTTCCTTCTTCTTTGAGTTTATTTTTTAACTATTTCAAGTAATTGTGAGCTTTTTCGTAATCTGGCTGAAGGCCAAGACCGCTATAGATGTTATTTGAGCAAATCATGCTGGTCAGTTTCTTTTGGGCGTTTCTTTTGAGGGGGATTCTTTTCCGTTTTGATGCGGGTGGCGCTATGGGCGGTTCCGGGATAAATGGAATCAGCCCGGCTTTCAATGCCGCTTCTTGTATTTCTCGTGGTTGGGTACGAAAATCAACGATAATTCCATTCACTTCACGCAACCACAGAAGGAGATTGTTTGCCATACGCTCTGGCAGGCAAAAACGCGGATCAAGAGGGAAGGCGTTCACCGCATCCTGAATTTCATGGCTTTTTGCGCTCATAGTTGCCGCAGACACACCAAAATGCGGTGCGATGTCGCTCAATTTCATATACGGTTCAGATGTCGGGTCATGCAGGAAATTGATCATTCCGGCAGTGTGAACCAGTCCTGCCGCCCAGCCTTCCACCTTGCCGCGCTCTATCGGGAGCCATGCCCCACGGATAGCGGTAAGCAGACGGTCGCAAACCTCCGCATAGCTTTTTGTCAAACGGGTCTCGCAAAACTCCCGCACCAATGCGGCAATGGTAGCAAGACGCTGTTTTTGTTGCTCTGTAGGCGCGTTTTCTCTCGCGCGAGTGTTCTCCGCGCCGCTACCGGAGAACATTGCATCATCTTCCGGCTCGTCATCTTCCGCGTCCCAATCCATATACTGCGGTGGACTTTCCCCTTTTTTCTCCACAATGCGGGGATAACGGCTCCGGTCTTTTGGAGGCGGGTTGATCGCCAGTAACCGGATTTCGTGCCACCAGTCATCGCCGAAATCAAACCAATAGAAAAAGACCTTGCCGATTTGCACAGGGAGCGAAGCAATGGCGGTTACTGCGGCATCTTCTCCGGCATCAAAACCATCGTCATCAGGCAAAATGACGCCGTACCGTCTGGCCTTTCTGTCCATGGGCTTCTTGCCGCCGATCTGAAACTCGTACATGTGTTGATCGAAGCGGTCAAACGCCTTGAAGATGGCCTGATGCAATACATCCAGGGACTGTGAGCCGCGAATATCGATGATCCGTGATGGCGGTTCCGGGTGTCTGGCGACAAAGGATTCCGTTACCGGGCCACTGAAAAGGCGCACGTCAAAACGGAAAATACTTTTTTCCGCGTTGGCTTCTTGCGGGGAAAAATCGGCTTTGATTCTCATGTGTTGTGCCTGTTTGGTGTTTGGTGAGGGAACAGCTTGAATTTACGCAGGAATTCGCCTCAGTCCTTACTTGTAGTAGTTCAGACTTGATCAGACAGTCATCTTCGTTTTGATGACTTCGGTTGTCCGGTCAGTTGAGCTGTCCGACCTTTTCCTTCCAGATTTCTTTTCCGTCAAGGAGTGTCTGCATAGGCGTTCTGCCGCAGCACATTTTTCCTTGAT
>DBDO01000176.1 GCA_002293605.1 Desulfovibrionaceae bacterium UBA930 | reverse complement strand
GCACATAAAGCCGAAGGCCGCAACGGACGCCCCGGCCGGGAAGAAATAGTACGGGCGTCATTGTAAAGCTTTATGCCCGCAACACAGAAAGCAATGACTTTGGAGAATAGTATGAGTCAATCGACAGCCTATGTAAAAAAGCCCTCGACCCTGTCAGCGGCCTCAAGACGCAGCAGGCGCCTTCTCTGGTTCGGCATCTTTATCACGCTTGTTCTGATCGGGGCCATTTTCAGCATTGCCTACCACATGGTGGCGGACAAGCGCAAAAGAATGGAAGAGGATCTGCTGCAACGCCAGATGACCGTAACCGCCAGCCGGGTTGAAACCACGGATGCCTGGCTGGAGGGTCTGGTTGAGCAAAGCCGCAGGCTGGTCGCTTCCGACCTCTTTCAGCTCTTTGCCCTGGAAGTGGACAAGCTCCAGGGCGGCGTGCCCCTGCTCTTCGCGCCGGAAGGCGGCGAAAAAACCGCCCCGCCCTCCTCACCGGGCCACGGCTCCGCAGAAGAGCTGTCCTCCCAACTGCCCCTGATGCGCGCCATGCTCTCGGACTTTATCGCTTACAGCGACTTCAGCTCCGCCCGCATCGTGAACAGCAGCGCGGAAACCTATATCACCACGGAATCGTCCATGCCCCCGCTCAGTTCCGGGCAGCGCAAGCTGGTGGACAAGGTGATCAACTCGGGCCAGAGCGTTTACGCCCCCATTGAGCTGGGGGGCAAGGGGCTCAGTCTCGATGTCTACATGCCGATCATGCCCCCGAGCTACCAGAGGACGGACGGGCGCGCCGTGGCCGTTATTATAGCCAGCCAGAGCGTGAGCGCGAAGCTGGCCGAAATACTCTCCCCCGGCATAGCCCTTGAACAGGGCAGAAGGCTGAAGCTGGTCCAGAAAAACGGCGATATCTATCAGCATGTCTCGCCCGGTGCCACCATACTGCGCCAGGTAAGCGACTTTTCCCCGGCCGAGGGCGAGGCCCTGCCTTTTGAACTGCGCAAGGGTATCGGAGAGGGCATGGACGTTTACTCCTCCGGGCGCAAACTGCGCGTTGCCGATATCTGGCTGGTGGCGGAAAACGATGCCGCGCTTTTGCGCGACACGCTCGCCGAACAGGAAAAAACAACCTACGGGCTGGCAGGGGTGCTTTCCCTCGCCCTGGTGCTTTTGATCAGCGCGGTATGGTGGCGGCTGGTAGGCTACGAGCAAAAGCAGGTCAATAAAGAGATGACGGCCCTGCTCAGTCTGGTGGACGAACAGAAAAAACTGCTGGACGGCATCAACAGCACCATCTCCGACCCCATCTCCCTCACCGATGGCAAGGGAATCTACCGCTATGCGAACAACGCCTTTGCCACGGCTGTCGGGCGCGGCGTGGAAGAAGTGATCGGCCTCGATGGCCCGGCGGTTTTCGGCTTTGATACCGCAAAACGCCTGAACGCCTCGGATCAGCACGTGCTGATGACCGGGGAGAGCCTCTCCATTACCGAAGTGCTCTGGCTGCAATCGAAAAAATACCATTTTCAGATTTCCAAAACCCCCCTGCGCGATCCGGGAACGCGCACGGCCCAGGGCATTGTTTCCGTGTTTCGCGACATCACCCAGCTTGTGGAAACGCAGGAGCGCAGTCGGCGGGTCGTGCAGCAGACCATTGACGCCCTGGTGCGGACCATTGAAGAGGCAGACCCCTTCCTGGGCGGGCATTCGCGCATCATGGGCGGCATAGCCGTGCTCATGGCGAGGCAGATGCACCTCTCCGAACAGGACGCCGCAACCGTTGAGGCAGCGGCCAACCTCTCCCAGATCGGCAAAATGTTTGTGCCGCGCGATATTCTGCTCAAGCCCGGTGCCCTGACGCCCGAAGAAAAAGTTGAAATGGAGCGCCATGTGGAATACACGCGCAACGTGCTCAAGGATATCGAGTTCGACCTGCCGGTGGTGAGTGCCATCTGTCAGATGAACGAGCGCCTGGACGGCAAGGGCTACCCCAGTGGCCTTTCCGGCGAGGAACTGTCCATGCCCGCGCGGGTGCTGGCCGTGGCCAACGCCTTTGCGGCCATGGCCAGGCCGCGCTCCTATCGCCCGGCCCTGCCGGTGAGCGAGGTCTTCGCCATTCTGGAAAAGCAGGCCGGCAGCTACGATCAGGACGTGGTGGCAGCCCTGCGCCAGGTGCTTGCCACGCCCGCGGGCGAGCGTTTGGTGGCGCAGGCTGCTATGTCCAAAGTCGTGTAGGGGCTGTCTCCAAATGCGTCTTTTGTCNNCCCTTTTTGCTCCGGTCGAGTACGATAAGAGTACACTCCCTTCGCCAAAAGGACCGTTTTCCTTGCTCTCGGCGCAAAATCCGCTATTTGGAGACAGCCCTAAGTGGAACAGAATGAAGTATAAAGAAAGAAAGGAGAACATGATGATGGAACGAAACAATATAATCACCTTTAAGGGCAATCCCATGACCTTGCAGGGCAATCCCGTGGCCGTGGGCGACAAGGCCCCGGATTTTGTGCTGCGCGCCAACGATCTTTCCCTGCGCAGTCTGGCCGATTACAAGGGCAAAAGCCTGATTCTCTCCGTGGTGCCTTCGCTGGACACGGGCCTGTGTGATCTGCAAACCCGCCGCTTTAACAGCGAAGCAGCCGCCCTTGGGGAAGGGGTGCGCATACTCACCATCTCCTGCGATCTGCCCTTTGCCCAGGCCCGCTGGTGCGGCGCAGCCGGGGCAGACCGATTGGAAACGCTTTCGGACTACTATGATCTTTCCTTCGGCCTGGCCTATGGCGTGGTGATCAAGGAATTGCGCCTCCTGACCAGGGCCATTTTTGTTCTGGATAAAAACGGGCGGCTCACGTATGCTGAAATTGTGCCGGAGGTCGCGAGCGAAGTGAATTTTGAAGCGGCTTTGGTAGCGGCAAAAGCAAGCGTGTAAGCGTAACCTTTTCAGAAGGCGGGGCAGATCATGGAAGAGGCAGTTCGGACGGGTCAGGTGGCGCAGGCGTTCAACTGGACGCTTCTGCTGCTGCCAGCGCTTTTTTCTCTTGTGCCTGTCGCGCTTTTTGCCGGCGGCTACAGGATTTCGCGAAAGTACATGCCCTCCTTTGCGGGAAAAAGCCTGTACTGGCTGGGCGGGCACGGCGTCACCCTGGTGCTGGCGGCAACGCTTACGGCTTTGCGGGGCAGCTATGTGCCGGATATGATCGTCACCCAGCTGCCTTTGCTGCTGACAGTGCTCTACCTGCTGCTCGGCCTTGTTGTCCGCTCGCCCTTTCTCTTTTCCCTGGGGCTGGCGACTCCCGGCCTCTGGCTCTTTTTTGTTGAAAGCTGGGAGGCCTTTTCCGGCAGCGCGGCCCTGCTCTATACCCTGCCAAGGGAACCCTTCTGGTGCCTGCTGGCGGCAATAGTCATCTTCAACCTGCGCCATCTGCCGAAGCCCAGGCAGTTCTGGGAAGATTGCGAGGCCTTTCTGGTGACCATCAGCGCAAGCTACTTCATGGGCGGCCTGTGGCTGCTGGCGCTCGGGCAGCCGAGCCTGCTCGGAAAGCTCGGGCCGTCCCAGTTCATCTGGGCTGCCGCGCTTATGCTGGTTGCGGCTTTTTTACTGTGGTGCGGCCGCTATCTGCGCGACCCCCTGTTCGCGGTTTGCAGCGGTATCGGCCTTATTGCCGGGGGCTATGCCTTTATTACCCATTATCCCTGGCAGTAAGGCATTTTCTTCGTAGAGACGGCGCAAAGCCCGCTGCTCCTCCGTATGGAGGAGCAGCGTTTTTTTGGCGCGTGCTTGAATTTATGTGTTGTGCAATATAGAATATAGTTTTTGGAAGTGACAGCTATGATCTCCCCCCTGCCGAGACAAAGGAAATTTTTCATGCGCGCCTTGTTCGCCCCTGTTGCGGTAGTCGCGCTTGCCGCGCTTTTTCTTGTGTGCGCTTTTGGCCCGGCGGCTTTCGCCCAGCCCGGCACAGAGCCGGACAACGCCCTGGCCGAGGCCCTGAACCTGCCCAAACAAAGCGCGCAGGAAAAGGTGCACAGCCTGCTCTGGCAGGCCGAGTACAAGCACCCAGGCGGGCAGTTCCATGTGCTGACGCATTTTCCGCAAGGTCTGAGCCAGAAGGTGGATGCAAAACTCGCCCGCTTTGCTAGAGAGCAGTTTGACGAGACCTGCTCCAGCTTTATGGTCATGGCCGGGGATANNCCCGGAAAGCAGCCCCGAAAGCAGTACGGACAGCGCCCCGGACGGCATCAAGAGCGCCCTGAGCGCTGCGGTCGAGCCCGCCCTTGCAGAAAGCAAGGAGGAGGGCATGCTCTATTACAGCGTCTTCACCTACCAGGTGCTCCGCCCCTCTGCCGCTTTCGCCTCCGTGCATTTTACCGGGCATGAATACACGGGCGGGGCTCACGCCAACTGGTTTCATGTGGTGCTCTCCTATGATCTGGCCTCGGGAAGGAGGATGGAAATAGGTGATTTGTTCGCGGACAGGGCCGAGGGCCTGCCCCGGCTGATCAACCGCATCGCGGACGGCATTCAGGCCTGGAAAGGCGCGGACGCGGAACCCGTGGAGCGCGACCCTGCGGCCATTGACGCCACCATGGACCGCGTTGCGCTCACGCCCCAGGGCATACGCGTGATATACGCCCCCTATGAAATGGGCAGCTTTGCCGAGGGGGAGATTATTGTGGATATCCCCAGGGAGGAACTGCTTGCCCTGGGGGTCAGGCCGGATTTCTGGAAGGGGAGCGAAGCAGGCACTGCGGCACCATAGAAGGCTTATGCGGGCGCGCTGTGAAAAAGGCGCGCAGGCAAGGAAAAAATATATATTATACTTGTACTTTTGATATTTTTAGTATAAGGGAGAGGTAAAGTAGCTTTTTTCTTAACTCCGAGTAGGAGAAAATGTGATGCACCCGCCCTTTTTTCTTCTCAAAAATATGTGTTTGCCACTATAAAGCGGCCTTGGCGTTTTTTCGTCAAGGCCGCTTTTGTATGCATGCAGAGCCCTTGCCCTCAGCTTTTCTCCTCAGCAAAAGGGCCGCTTTTTTCGGAATACTGTTGTTTTGCCATAGCATCATCGGAATACAAACTGCTTGCGCTACAGCGCACAGGCTTCGGGAGTCAGACAGTATGAACACGGTCCGCTATATCCCCGCCTGCATTCTTTCGGCGGCGCTCTCGCTTTTCTTTCTCTTCGCTCTGCCTTCGGCCCTTCTGGCAGCGGCGGATATCGGCACGGTCATCGCGCTCACGCCGGGCACCTTTGTGCTGCGGGAGGGCAAAAGCCAGCCCCTGGCCCTGCGGGAGGGCATCAGGGCTGCCGACAGCATCCGCACGGACGGGGCAGGCCGGGTGAAAATCCTCTTTGCCGACGACAGCGCCCTCAGCCTTGGCCCGAACACCAGCATGGACATGAGCGAATACGAGGAAAGCGGAAGCAAGCCCGCCTTTGCCGTGAACCTTTCCCAGGGCGTGCTGCGGGTGATTACCGGCACAATCGTGGAGCAGAACCCGGACGGCTTTACAATCACCACGCCGGAAGCCACNNCGCGGCACCATTATCAGCCTGCGCTCGGAAAATGGCCAGACCACGGTGTATGTGGAAAATACCCTGCGCCAGGTTTATGTGAACGGGGTCAATGTGCCGGGCGGCTTTAAAATCACCCTGCCTGGGCCTGGCGCGCCCGCGCCCGAGCCCATACGGCCCGAAGACCGCCGCAAGCTGGGGCGGGAT
>DBDO01000164.1:1716-2594 GCA_002293605.1 Desulfovibrionaceae bacterium UBA930 | reverse complement strand
CTGGGGTCTGCAAAAGAGCGGGAGGCTTCGGGCGCGGCGCTTTCAGCGGGCAAGTCTGTGGGAATTTCCGCTTCAGGCAGTGCGTCAGTTTCTGCATCGCCCCCTGCGCCGCTCCCCGCACGGGAAGGAGCGCGCAGAAAATGCGTTATCCCGGCCTTTCGCCAGGGGCGTAAGGATTCCGCCAGACTCAGAGGGTTAACAGCCACTCCAGCAACCTCCAGGCCACGTCTTCCTTGCTCATGAGCGGCCAGCTCTCTTCCCTGCCCTTATAGTCGCATACAAAGACGCTGTTGGTGGGAGCGGCGAAACCGGAATCAGCCGAACCGCCCACCAGGTTGCCCGCGATGAGATGGATTTTTTTACGCCGCAGTTTCTCCCTGGCCGCAGCTTCCATATTGGAGGTCTCGGCGGCAAAGCCCAGGAGTTTTTGCCCCGGCTTTGCCCGGGCGGCGAGAGAGGCGAGAATATCGGGATTGGGCTGGAAGGCGAGGCTGAAGCCTTTGGCCGCTTCCCCTTTTTTGAACTTTTCCGGGCCGTGCGGAAGGGGATGAAAATCCGCCACTGCCGCGCTGAAAATACCGTAATCGGCGGCAGGCCAGATATCTTTGGCCGCTTCGAACATCTGGGCGGCGGATTCCACCTTGTGCAGGCTCACGCCCTGGGGAAGTTCCGGCACGCCGGGACCGGCCACGGCATGCACCCTTGCCCCGCGTAAATGGGCCGCATGCACAAGGGCCGCGCCCATGCGCCCGGTGGAGCGGTTGGTCCAGACCCGCACGCCGTCCCATGATTCCCAGGTAGGGCCAAGGGTGACGAGCAGGGTGCGCCCGGCCATGCTTTGGGCCTCTTTGTGCGGCAGGAGCGCCCTGGCCGCAGCC
>DBDO01000164.1:0-1643 GCA_002293605.1 Desulfovibrionaceae bacterium UBA930 | reverse complement strand
TCTGCTGTGTGGCCGGGTGCAGCCACATGGCCGGGTTCATGGCCGGGGCTATGACCAGCGGTCCGGAAAAGGCCAGGGCCTGGGCCGCAAGCATCTCATCCGCCATGCCTGCGGCCAGACGGGCGAGCGTGGAGGCGCTGGCAGGGGCTATCAGCATGGCATGGGCCGTTCTGCCCGGCTGAAGATGGCCGAAGGCAAGGGCTTCGCCCGCCGCTTCCTCATCCGGCGCGAACATGCGGGTATAGACCGGGTCAGCGCCCAGGGAGGCGAAGCTCAGGGGCGTGATAAAGCGGGTGGCGGCTTTGGTCAGCGTCACGCTGACCAAAGCGCCCGCCTTTTGCAGCGCGCGCATAATATCCACCGCCTTGTAGGCGGCGACAGAGCCGCAGACTCCAAGGTGGAGGCGGCGGCCCTTGAGCGCGGAAAAGGAAGGCAGGGAAAGGCCTGTCATTGGCTCAACCGTTGTGAGCCCGAAGCCGCAGGCGCGGCATAGCTGTTTGCGTCAAGGCCTGCGGCATCCCCTTCAAGGCGGGAGGAGACCACAATGCGCATTTCCGTGCTCATGAGTCCATCGGCAATTTCAAAAGAGGCAATGCGATCCGGCTTTTCGAAAACCAGAATGGAACGCTTGGCGCGCAGCAGGGAGCGCAAGGTCCAGCCGTTGCTGGCCATATGCTTGCGCATGGTGTTCATCAGAGAAACCACCTCCACCCGGCCGGTAAAGCGCTGCATGCCGCACTTGATGCCGGAAGGGGCAAAGGTGACCACGGTATCGCTGCCGCTTTCGCTCATTTCGCTCGGAACCGGGATGTCTTCAAATTCGCTGTAATAAAACCCGCTTGCCGGGGCGGCATTTTCTTCGGAGGATGTGGCAAAGGGGTTTTGGAAGGAACCGTCCGAGGCGCAGCCTGCGGAAAAAACGGCCAGCATGCCGAGAAGTACCAGAATAAAAGAACGCACTGAGAAATCCTCCTGCTTGAACGGTTCAGGCTTCAAAAATAACCAGACGCAAACAACTGTAACCTAAGTCAGGAAAGGAAATCCCGCAAGCTGTAAACCGGCCCTTGCCGGAGCGCACAGGCTTTTTCTCTCTTGCCAGGGCGCTTTGCCGCGTAGTATGCTCCATCCCTTTGCACATTCCGCCCTGTGAGGCGGTAAAGCCTGCGCCGCAACTGAGGCCCTGGCCGCCAAGGGGCGGAAAATAGGGCGCACTTGCTGTATAATAGTGTTTTATAAGGGAAAATACATGTCGTACCGCCTTTTGCTCCTGGCTGTCCTTCTGCCAGCTGCTTTGCTCTTCTCGGCCTGTGAAGACGCCAAAGCCCCCCCGCGCGGACTCGCCCACGTTTCCTCCATGAAAATTGAAGCCCGGCCCGCAACNNCTGACCACGGAACTGCCGGGCCGCACCTCGGCCTTTATGGTTTCGGAAGTGCGCCCCCAGGTCAGCGGCATCATTCAGGAGCGCCTTTTTGTTGAAGGCTCGGACGTAACAGAGGGGGATATTCTGTACCGCATCGATCCTGCTATCTATCAGGCCGCCTTTGACAACGCGAGCGCGGCCCTGATGCGGGCCGAAGCCAATGCGGTGGCGGCAAAGCTGCTTGCCGAGCGCTACCGCCAGGTGGTGCGGGTCAGCGCGGTG
>DBDO01000092.1 GCA_002293605.1 Desulfovibrionaceae bacterium UBA930 | reverse complement strand
AGGGGGCCGTGGCCTATGCCGAAGCGCTTGGCCTGCTCGGGCCGCATACCTTGGCCGTGCACTGCGTGCAGTGCTCTGATGCCGATATCGCCCGCATCGCCCGAACCGGGACTTCCGTATGCCTGTGCCCGCGCAGCAATGCGTATATCGGCGTGGGCAGAGCACCGGCCCTGTCTATGGCCAGGGCGGGCGTACTGCTTTGCCTTGGCACGGACGGACTCTCCTCCAATCATGATCTGGATATGCGCCAGGAGATCGAGGCCCTGTGCGGCACGCAGGGCTTTTCGCCCCGCGCCGCCTTGCGGATCGCCACGCTAAACGGGGCATCCCTCTTCGGCCTGCCTGATCTGGGTACGCTGGAGCCGGGCAAGACGGCCTGCTTTTCCCTTTGGGAGGGCGGCAGCTGTATGGTTTAGGACTGTTATTTCAAGGTGCAATTTGGCGTGTAAAGCCTGTTTGGCCGCTTGCATTTTCCTTTGATGAAGCGTACTGTGCCACGAAAATAAAAAAAGTATTATCATACTTGTGTAGGCCCACTCTTCCTCTGATAAAGACACACTCGGGCGGCTGCGTCCTCTGTCTTGCCTTGAGGCAGGGTATTCTGAAAATAATGGGTAACACGAAATATAAAAAAGTAATACTACATGATGAAGACAGCGGCCATCCCCCAGCGCCTTGGCACCGTGGCAATTCTGCTTGCCAGTCGGGAACAGGTCAGCACCGTAAATGCGCTGATAAGCCAGTATGAACGGCTCATACTCGGTCGTATCGGCCTCCCCTGCCGGGAAAAACACATCAACATTATCGTTCTCCTGGTGGAAGGAACTACCGATGAGCTGGGCGCTTTCTCCGGCAAGCTGGGGGCCGTGCCGGGCATAAAGATCCGCTCCGCTGTATTCAATGAATAAAAGGGAACATTGCGGATACTGAGGGCGCGGCCCCACAAAAACAGCGTTTTTATCATTCAGTCTGGGGGCAAAGCCCGGATTATTCTGTAACGGAGGCATCAGCATGGCATCGGAAAAAGTTGAGTGGCTGGACGAACAGAGCATTTATGAGGCCATATCCCAGGCCGGGACCCCAGAAAGAGAACAGATCGATGACATCATAGCCAGAGGCCTGGAACTTAAGGGCTTGTCTTTTGAGGATGTGGCCCTTTTGTGCCGCGTTGATTCTGAAGAACTGCTCGCGCCGGTGTTCGCCGCCGCCAAAAAGGTCAAGGAAGCCATTTACGGCAGGCGCATAGTGCTCTTTGCCCCCTTGTATATTTCAAATTTGTGCGCGAACGAATGCCTTTACTGCGCCTTTCGCCGCTCAAACACCCTGCTGACCCGCCGGGCTTTGCAAAGGGAAGAAATACAGGCCCAAACCCGCGCCATTCTCGATCAGGGCCATAAGCGCGTGCTCATGGTCGCCGGGGAGTCCTACCCCAAAGAAGACGGTTTTTCTTACGTCATCAAAGCCATTGACGCTATTTACGCCGCCAGGAACGAACATGGCGACAGCATCCGCCGCATCAACGCCAATGTCGCCCCGCTCACAGTTGAAGAGTTCGCCGAGTTGAAGCAGGCCGGTATCGGCACCTACCAGCTCTTTCAGGAAAGCTACCACAGAGAAACCTACGGCAAGGTGCACCTTTCCGGCAGGAAAAAAGATTTTGACTGGCGTCTTGGCGGCATGGACCGCGCCATGCAGGCGGGCATCGATGATGTGGGCATCGGGGCCCTGCTGGGCCTTGCGGACTGGCGTTTCGAGATTCTGGCCATGATGAGCCACATCCGGCATCTGGAAAAGGAATTCGGCGTTGGTTGCCACACCATCAGTGTGCCGCGCATAGAACCCGCTGTCGGCTCGGACATGGCCTCTGCCCCGCCGCAGGCCGTTTCTGACGCTGATTTTAAAAAGATTGTCGCCATCTTGCGTCTGGCCGTGCCCTATACCGGCATTATCATGTCCACACGTGAAAATGCGGCAATGCGCTACGCCACGCTTGAGTTGGGCGTCTCCCAGATTTCTGCGGGCTCCTGCACGGATCCGGGCGGCTACACGGAGAGCCGCAATGAAGCGGCGGCCCAGTTCCAGCTTGGCGATCACCGCCCCCTTGCCGAGGTTATCAAAGATATCGGCGAGCGCGGCTTTATTCCCTCCTTTTGCACCGCCTGTTACCGCACCGGCAGAACCGGACACGACTTTATGGATATGGCCAAACCTGGTGCCATCAAATCCAAATGCGGCCCCAACGCGCTTTCCACCTATCTGGAATATCTGCTCGACTACAAGCCCGAAGGACTGGCAAGGCCCGGTCGCAACGCCATCCAGTCCGAACTGATCTGCATGAGCGCGCGCGATCAAAAAGTCGCCCGTTCCCTGCTTGATAAGGTCGAACAGGGCCAAAGGGATGTTTTTTGCTGATGAAAATACTTCAGCTCAATAAGCCTTTAGCGCCAATCTCGTTTGACGCCCTGCGCTTGCAGGCCGACCGCATTCGTCATGCCTCGGTCGGCGATGCCGTGTATCTGCGGGGAGTCATTGAGTTTTCCAACTTCTGCCGCTGCAACTGTCTGTACTGCGGCCTGCGTAAAGACAACGCTCTGTTGCAGCGCTACCGGCTTAATGAGCAGGGCGTCATGGCGGCCGCAAAAGAGGCGGCCCGGGCCGGGGTGGATACCATTGTCCTGCAATCCGGCGAAGACCCCGCCTACCGCAAAAGGCTTGTCGCCCGCATTGTCTCGCGGATCAAGGATGAAACCGGCCTTGCGGTAACCCTGTCTCTGGGCGTGAGAAGCACGGCCACCTACCAGCTCTGGAGGCGGGCCGGGGCGGACAGATACCTGCTCAAACATGAAAGCGCCGATGCCGGACTCTATGCGGCCCTGCATCCTGGGGGGGGCCTTGACGATCGGATCGATGCCATCAAGCGCTTGCAGGATGCGGGCTTTGCAGTCGGTACTGGTTTTATTGTCGGCCTGCCGGGCCAAAATGACGCCGTGCTGATGCAGGACATCATGCTCACCCAGGCCTTGCAGGTTGAAATGTGCGGGGTCGGCCCCTTTATTCCCCAGCACAATACGCCCCTTGCCGGGGAACAGGCGGGCAGTGTGGGCAAAACGCTTAAAATAATCGCCTATCTTCGTTCCCATATCCCCCGCTTGAATATTCCGGCCACCACGGCCCTTGCAAGCCTCAGTCCTGAATACGGTCAGGAAATGGCGCTCAAAGCCGGGGCCAATGTCATCATGCCGAACTTCACCCCGGAAAAGCACCGCGCCAAGTACCGGATATATGACGGCAAGGTGCGGGTTTCCATGGCCGATGCCTATGCCGCAATCGACAAAACCCGGCCCCTGCGCAAAAGCGCGGAAGAAAGGCCTGCGTGCAACAGCGCGCTGCATATATTTCCCAACGCTCCCGCCGCTTACTGGGCCGATGTGGCCAAGGGAGGAGCACAATAGCAGGACAGGGAGGAAAGGCCTGCACCCGCCGCAAGACGCATTGATACGCAACCCCAGCCCATGGAGGCTCACGCTATGAGTGAACGCGTTCTGATGGAAGGAATCTACTATGAAAACAGCGCGCCGGATCCGAAGATAGATCCGGACAGCCTGTTTTTCATACAGATTGACAAGGCTAAATGTATCGGCTGCGACACCTGCAATGAATACTGCCCCACTGGAGCCATTTACGGCGAGTCGGGAGAGCCGCATGAAATTAAATTCGCGGGCTCTTGCATCAACTGCGGGCAATGTCTGACCCACTGCCCTGAAAACGCCATCTACGAAGTCCAGTCCTGGGTCGGCACGATCTCTGCCATGCTCGCCGACAAAAAGAAAAAGGTTATCGCCATGCCCGCCCCGGCGGTCCGCTATGCCCTGGGCGATACCTTCGGCCTGCCCGTGGGCTCGGTTACCACCGGCAAGATGCTCGCCGCGCTCAAGCAGCTTGGCTTCGCGCACTGCTGGGATAACGAATTCACGGCTGATGTGACCATCTGGGAAGAAGGCGATGAGTTTTTGAAGCGCCTGACCAAAAAACTGAACGCCCCTCTGCCGCAGTTCACGTCCTGCTGCCCCGGCTGGCAAAAATACGTTGAAAGCCTGTATCCCGAACTGCTCCCCAACCTTTCCACAGCCAAGTCGCCCATCGGCATGATGGGGGCCTTGAGCAAAACCTACGGCGCGCAGAGCCGCAAATACAACAAGGACGACGTATATACCGTCTCCATCATGCCCTGCACGGCCAAAAAATGGGAAGGCATGCGCCACGACCTGAGATCCACGGGCACCCAAGACATTGACGCCACCATCACCACCCGCGAACTGGCCTACATGATCAGAAAGGCCGGAATAGACTTTGCCAAACTGCCCGAAGGCGAGCGGGACAGCCTTATGGGCGAATCCACCGGCGGGGCCACCCTCTTCGGCGTAAGCGGCGGCGTCATGGAAGCGGCCTTGCGTTTCGCCTATCAGGCGGTAACGGGCAAGGTCCCCCCCTCCTGGGACTTCACTGCCGTGCGCGGCCTTAAGGGCGTGAAAGAAGCCGATGTCCAGGTGGGCGATGTGACGGTGAAAGTTGCGGTTGTTCACGGAGCCAAGCGCTTCAGGGATATCTGCGAAATGGTCAAGGCGGGTAAGGCCCCCTGGCATTTCATCGAATTCATGGCCTGCCCCGGCGGCTGCGTTTGCGGCGGCGGGCAGCCCGTCATGCCCGGAGTGATGGAAAGCGCCAGCATGTCCACCAAACGTTTTATGGCCGGTTGCCGCAAGCGCCTGCAAATGATGGCTGACAGCCGCGCCTGAGGAGGAAGCTCATGATAAACATCACCCGTCGTTGTATTATGAAAGGCGGCCTTGCCCTTGGCGGGGCGGCCCTGCTCGGCATTAACTTTACGTCCAAGGCCCTTGCCGCAGGCAAGGAACTGAAAGAGTGGATGATGGACCGCATCAACAGCGTCTATAAAGCGGACGCCGCCTTCCCGGTGCGGGCCTCTCAGGACAACAAGCAGGTGCAGGCCTTATATAAAAGCTACCTGGGCGAACCGTGCGGAGAAATCTCCCACAAATACCTGCATATGCACTTTGTCGATCGCTCCAAAAACATTACGGCCCTGCGCGCAACGGGGCAGTACCCCAATCCGCGCGCTTCGGATTTTGACAAAAATCCCTATCCCTACGAATAAGCGCTTTTAGCCTAACGTCTTCTGAGGTAAGGAGTAGCAAAGCTCTGAGCCAAGGGGACAAAGAGGCATCTTCTCTCAAACACCCCTTTCCGGCTTGCCCCTGCAAGGCCTCAGGCCTGTTGCAGACAGGGGCGCTATGGCCGCCCCTGTCTGCCGCCTTTATTCCGCGCGGCCTCAGCCCCTTTCTCTTATGCTCTCCTCCAGGTCCTGCTCGGGCCTTGTGATCATGCGAAGATTGAACTGCTCGGCAAGCATGCTGACAAGCGCATTCGAAAAAAAAGCCGGAAGGCTCGGGCCGATATATATGTCCCTGATGCCGAGCGAAAGGAGGGTTAGCAGAATACAGACCGCTTTTTGTTCGTACCAGGAAAGCACGAGCGTCAGCGGCAGATCGTTCACGCCGCAGTGAAAGGCTTCGGCAAGGGCAAGGGCGACCTGGACAGCCCCGTAGGCATCGTTGCACTGCCCCATGTCAAGAATGCGGGGAAAGGGGCCGATTACGCCCGCGTCCATGTCGTTAAAGCGGTATTTGCCGCAACCAAGGGTAAGGATGATCGTATCTTTCGGAGCCTGCCTGACGAATTCCGTATAATAATTCCGCCCGGCTTTGGCCCCGTCACAGCCCCCGACAAGGAAAAAACGCTTGATCGCGCCCGTTTTTACCGCCTGGATGATTGCTGCCGCGTTATCAAGAAGGGTCCGCCGCCCAAAGCCCGTAGTGAGCTGCGTTCCGCCGTTGATGCCGGTAAAACGCCTGTCCTCGGCAAAGCCGCCAAGCCTGAGGGCATGTTCGATCAAGCCGGAGAAATCCTTGTACCCCCCTGCATTGGTCGGAATATGCCGCATTTCGGGAAAGCCCACGACAGCTGTCGTATAGACGCGGTCCGCATAATCCGGTTTCGGAGGCATCAGGCAGTTCGTGGTGAAGAGTACCGGCGCGGGAATATCCACGAACTCCTTTTGCTGATTTTGCCAGGCGGTTCCGAAATTGCCTTTGAGCTGCGGGTATTTTTTCAGTTCCGGGTAGCCGTGGGCAGGCAGCATTTCACCGTGGGTGTAAATGTTGACGCCCCTGCCTTGCGTTTGCTCCAGCAGCATGTGCAAATCGTGCAGATCATGGCCCGTAACAATGATAAAGGGGCCTTTTTCCACGGTAAGCGGCACAGAAGTGGGAACGGGATCGCCGTAGGCCCCGGTATTCGCCGCATCCAAAAGGGCCATGCATTGCAAGTTGACCGTGCCAAGCTCCAGCAGCAGGCCGATCCATTGCTCGACTGAATGCGTATCGCCCAGCGCTGCCATGCCTTTGATGAACCAGTCGTCCACAGCGGGGTCGCGCCTACCCAGAACGCGGGCGTGGCAGGCATAAGCCGCCATGCCGCGCAGCCCGAACAGCAAGGTGGAGCGAAGCGCGGTAAGGTTCCTGTCACCGTGAAACAGCGCTTCCGGCTTCATGCTTTCCGCGCCGCCAAGTCGTTCCCGCTCTGCCCGCAGCGCCCCGGCATACGCGGCAATTTTCGCCGCGTCAAAATTGACGTTGGTGACAGTGGCAAATAAGGCATCCACAATCTGATCAACAAGGGCCGGGGTCTGTGCCTTCGCCTTTGCCACGGCCTGGGCCAGCCCAATCAGTTCGCAGGTCAGAATATCCTGCTCATGGGCGGTATCGGCTTTTTTGCCGCATACTCCGGAGATCGTACAGCCGCTTCCTTTTGCCGTTTGTTCACACTGATAACAAAACATGGATTCCATGGCCTTTCCTCCTTTACAGGGTATGGCTGCTCTGCAAGGCTTTATCCTCTGCAAAGCACACAGGGGGGGCGCAAGGTATGGTACAGGAGTCTCCTTGCTTTTCCGGGCCCAGTGTATATCCTGAAAGAAAAATATCCGTGTCTATAACCACGAAAAATGAAAAAACATGAAAACTCCTCAAGCCTCCCCTGCTGCGGCCAGCCTGACGCTGCTGCGGTCAAGCGCCCTGTTCAGAGACATTGAGGAGGCCGCACTCGGCTCCATACTGTCCTGCATTGGCGCGGAAAATATCACTCTTAGAAAAGGCGAAATTATCCTGCTCGCGGGTGAGAGGCCCCGGCATGTCGGTATCACGCTTGCTGGCGTCATGCATGTCATTCGCGAGGACTATGACGGAAAGCGCGTTTTGCTGGCGGCCATAAGGCCGGGGGAAATCTTTGCGGAGGCCTTGTGCTGCGCAAAGGTCACCAAGAGTCCGGTAACGGTTATAGCGGCCTCGAATGCAGGTCTTATGCTGCTGCGCTACGACAAAATACTGCAAAGCTGCCCGAACTGCTGCCCTTTTCACACAAAACTGATTGAAAACATGCTGCGCCTTGTCGCTGAAAAAAATCTTTTTTTGCAAAGCAGAATGGAAATACTCAGCCTGAAATCCATCAAGGAGAAGATGATGCGCTACCTGCAATCCTTTACGCCGCAGCGGGACAAAAGGATTATCATCCCCTTCAATCGGGAGGAATTGGCTGATTTTCTCTGTGTTGAGCGCAGCGCCCTATCACACGCGCTGGCGAGAATGCGGAAGGATGGTTTGATTGAATACAGAAAGAATATATTTATACTACAATGAGCGTTGCAGAGTACGGGAGCCACTACCCGATTGGTGAAAGCATACGACTTCATAGGCCAAGTCGGTAACGCCGCGAAAGCGCAGCGCGCCCCCGCACAACGCTCATGCGCCGCGAAAGCGCAGCACGCTCCTTCGGCCCCTGGCTTTGCCTCGCCGCCGCACCCCGATTGCGTCCTCCAGCCGGGCCCGTCCATGATGCAAGCGCTCAAAACGGGCCAAAGACCAGCTTAAGGCCAGCAGATAGAGTCCCGCCCACAGGCAGATCAGCGCGCCCACATGGTGCGGTGCCCCCAGGGAAAGGCGCAGCAAAAGCGTGCACACGGCAAAACCGAAATTTCTGAACGTGGCCTTGAAGGATGGCGTGAAGTACTGCCCCACCAGCACCAGCATGATATCCGCAAAAATAAGCACTGTGCAAAAAACATGGAATGCGACTGGCTCCCCGCCTGTGACGGTAACCACATAAAGATCGCGTCCGAGCGCGCCGCAAAAGATACATAACAGCACAAGGCCGATGCATTTTTTGGCTTTCACATAGCCGCGCATATCTTTGTAGTTCTGAATATAATGCCAGCGGGCGTAAAAAATGCGAATCAGAAAGAGCAGAATACCGGACACGGCAGTGATGCCGATCTGGGCGAGTAAGGGCCAATCCCGCTCCAGGACAAGCGGAGAACTGAGCAAACTGATATCGGCAAAGGCCCCCCTGAGCAGGAGCAAGGCCATAATTTCCATCTGCTTTCCGGCGGCCAGGGCCACGGAATCCGAAAGCGCGAAAATAAGCTCCACAAACTCCACAACCAATATCAGGGTAAAGGCAAAGCGCACAGCGGCAAAGGGGTCCAGGGGCAGATGCTCGGCGAGATCAAGCGGCAGCGCCCCCAGGCGCTTCAGTAGCACACAGGCAAGGTAGACCGAAAACACCGCCAGCAGCAGAGCGAAAACCCTTCGTGAATTTTCCTTCCTTTCCCACAAGGCGCGGACGCGATCAAAAACAGCAACCAAAAACATCAACACTCTTTTCCTTACAGCCCCTGCATACACGTAAAGCAATTTTACTTTGGGCATTGCATCTTTATAGTAAGTATCTCTAATATAAAAGCGCAAGCTTAGGGTGTGTTTGCAAACTTTATAAAGAGTCTAGATTTGTGTATCTTCTGGCCATGAGCTACACCGACATTTCCGATGAAACTTGGCAACGGCTTGAGGCTGTTCTGCCGCTTGAGGGTTCACCCAAAGGTGGTCGACCGGCCAAAGATAAACGAACTTTCATCAATGCAGTCATCTGGTTGCTACGCACCGGGGCTCCTTGGAGGGCCTTGCCGGAAGAGTATGGTTCGTGGAATACCGTGTACTCCCGCTTTCGGCGTTGGCAGATAAAAGGATTTTGGAAAACAGTCTTTCTCGCTCTGGCCTCTGACCCCGATCTCGAAGCGGTGATGATTGATGGTACGTACATCCATGCTCACAAACATTCAGCTGGCGCAAAAGGGGGCAGCATAGCCAAGCTTTGGGCCGCAGTCGCGGAGGTTTTACCTCCAAACTGCATGCACAGGTAGACGCGCTCGGCAATCCCATATCCTTTCTCCTCACAGGAGGCGAATGTGCAGATATAACTGTTGCGCCACAATTACTTGAAGGGGTTTGCGATTGCACTGTTATTGCCGATAAAGGATATGACAGCGACCCATTAGTTCAAGCCCTTGAAGCAAGAGGCTGTACCGTAGTCATTCCCCCACGCTCAAACCGTAAAACGCCTCGTCAGTATGATCGACATCTCTATAAGGAACGGCACCTAGTTGAATGCTTTTTCAATAAAATCAAAGAGTTCCGCAGAGTAGCAACACGTTATGAAAAGCTTGCTCTGACCTTTCTCTCTTTCGTTTACTTGGCGGCTTCAATGATTTGGATTAGATAGTTTGCAAACACACCTTAGGGAAACACTGATTAATGGGCTTT
>DBDO01000007.1 GCA_002293605.1 Desulfovibrionaceae bacterium UBA930 | reverse complement strand
GGTGCCGGTGCCGCCGCCCATGCCTGCGGTGACGAACACCATATCGGCCTCGCCGATACAGGATTTTATCTGCTCCATGCTTTCCAGCGCGGCCTCACAGCCGATGCGCGGGTTGGCACCGGCGCCGAGCCCCTTGGTCAGCTTGGCCCCTATCTGCACTTTGTGCTCGGCCAGCGAACGGCCCAGGGCCTGTGCGTCCGTATTGGCGGAGATAAAGCTCACGCCTTGCAGGGCGGAAGAAATCATGTTGTCAACGGCGTTCCCGCCGCCGCCGCCCACGCCAACGACCTTGATTTTCGCCGCGTCTTTTGTATCGATTTCAAAATCCAATGCCATTGTGCCTCTCCTTGCCGTTATTGCTTCAAGCGGCGCTTTTGCCGCTCTCCGCGCGCCCGGATTTTCGCGGACTCCCGGACGTATCGCGCCGTGCTGCGCCTGTTCGCCTGTATGAGCCCTATCATATTACAGACAGCTAGGTAATATCGACAAACCATTTTTTCATGCGCGCCAGCACACGATCAAACACGTTCTCATCCTGAATGCGAAATTTTCGCTCCCCGCACTCTTTTTCGGCACCGTAGCAGAGCAGCCCCACGGCGGTGGCGTATTTGGGGCTGTTGACCACGTCCTTGAGCCCGCCTATGTTGCGGGGGTAGCCGATGCGGGTGGGCAGATTGAAAATCTGCTCCCCAAGTTCCTGACAGCCGTCTATCAGGGCCGAACCGCCCGTGAGCACGATGCCCGCGCCGATCAGGTGCTTGCAGCCGGAACGGGTCAGTTCCTGGTCCACCAAATCCAGCACTTCTTCCATGCGCGGCTGACAGATTTCCGCCAGCAGCCTGCGGGAGAGCTTGCGCGGTTCGCGCCCGCCCACGGTGGGCACTTCGATAATCTCGTCCATGCTGACCAGATCGACCATGGCGCAGCCGTACTTGACCTTGATACGCTCGGCGCTGACCATGGGGGTGCGCAGGCCAAAGGCGATGTCGTTGGTCAGATTCTGACCGCCAAGCGCCAGCACCCCGGTATGCTTGATGGTATCGTTGGCGAAAATGGCGATATCCGTGGTCCCACCGCCAAGATCCACCAGGGCTACGCCAAGTTCCCGCTCTTCTTCGGTAAGGGCCGCTTTGGCAGAGGCCAAAGATTCCAGCACGATATCGGAAACATCGAGCCCGCTGCGGTGGCAGGAGCGCACGATGTTCTGGGCGCTGGTGACCGCGCCGGTCACGATATGCACTTTAACTTCCAGGCGCACGCCCGCCATACCAAGGGGATGGATGATGCCCCTTTGGTCGTCCACGATAAATTCCTGCGGCAGCGTGTGGATCACTTCGCGATCCAGAGGAATGGCCACAGCGCTGGCCGCTTCAAGGGCCCGGTCCACATCGCGCTGCGTTACCTCGCCGCCCTTGACGGCAATAACGCCGTGGCTGTTGAAGCCCTTGATGTGGCTTCCCGCTATTCCGGCATAAACGGAGCGAATGGCGCAGCCAGCCATGAGTTCCGCCTCTTCCAGCGCTTTTTGCACGGACTTGACGGTCTCTTCAATATTCACCACCACGCCCTTGCGCAGGCCAGTGGACGGGCTTGTGCCGATGCCAACGACATCCACGCCGTCATCCGTGGCTTCGCCCACCACAGCGCAAATTTTGGTGGTGCCGATATCAAGCCCTATAATCAGGTCAGCCTTTGCCATTGTATCTTCTCCTCACGCCACTCTTGCTCTTTCGCGTTCCATGCTGCACCGCCTCAGCCCGCCCCGCCTGTCTGGCCTGCCGAGGGAGGCGCTGCCTCGCGTTTTTCGACCCATACGTTTGCGCCGTAAGCCTTGATTTCCCGTATCTCTTCCAGTTCTTCCCTGCGCCTCAGATCGGCAAGAGTTCTGCCCAGCCGCCATAGGTTGGACGCCCACTCTTCAAAGCCGATAGAAATTTTCAGGCGCGTGTCTTCCATATAGAGCTCCAGGCCCCGCGCGGAAGAAAGGCGAACCAGACTGAGGCTTCCCATGGGCAGAGGCAGGCTGGATTCTTGCAGACTCCTTACCAGATCGGGCAGAACTGCGGCCGAGTCCTCGGCTCCGGGCTCCACCTCAAGCGTAGGCAGGGATGCGAACTTGCCGGGAATCACCGGGGCGATGAGTTCGCCACGGGCATCGGCATAGTGCAGACTGCCCTCGTGCAAAATCCAGAAAGCCGGAACTTTTTCGCGTATGCCGATAATCAGCGTACCCGGCAGCACCCGCTTGACCGATACCTCCGCCACCCAGGGGTGTTTGCTCAAAGAGTCTTCCACGGCATCTATGGAAAGCGCGAGCGTGTTGCCTCCTTTTACTAAATCGGCAGATTCTAAAATTTCTCTAGAACTAAGACGAGAATTACCTTGAATTTCCAGAGTGTTCAAGGCGAAATAATCGCCCAGAACAAGGCTCCTGTACGAATAAAGCAGCCCAAGGCTTACTACGGCAACGACAATCACGATTAGCGATATAAGCAGGGTAGCGGAAAAAAAATTTTTCACCGCTCCCAGAAAAGCGGGCGCGGACAGGCTGCGGCCCCCTTTGGAGCGAACAGCCCTTGGCGCGGCCTCCTTTTTCGCTTCGCGCCGGGTGTTCTTTCCGGGCGCGGCCCTTCCGCCCGGCCGGGCCAGGGAAACACGTCTGCCGTTATGCTGCGCGCCGCGCTGGGGGCTTGAACTTCTCAGGGCCATACACGCACTTCCGTTTGCAAACGCTGCCCGGAGCGCTCCAGCACCCGTTCCTGGGCCAGGGCTATCAGGCTGAAGGCTTCTTCCGAACTGCCAGGGCCCTCATTGATCAAAAAATTCGCATGCAGGGCCGAAAAACGCATGCCGCCCAGGCCCAGACCTTTGAGTCCCGCCTCTTCCATAAGCCGCCCGGCCGGGGCGTCCGGGGCCGGATTTTTAAACACGCAGCCCGCGCTCCAGGCTTCTACCGGCTGCGTAGCGCGCTTTTGCGTGAACACGCCGCGCATGCGCTCCCGAATCGTGCTACGCTCGCCCCTTGGCAGGGCAAGGGTCACCGCAGAGACGAGAAACCAATCCTCATGCCCGAGCAAACGGCAGGAGCGGTAGGCAAAGGCAAAGTCCGCAGCCGGGCGCTCCACCAGCCCCAGCACAGGGGAAAAAAGCTCCACGCTATGTACGAAATCGCCAAGGCAGGCCCCGTAGGAACCGGCGTTCATGCATAAGGCCCCGCCCAGGCTCCCCGGTATGCCGCAAAGCCCCTCCAGCCCGGCCAAGCCCAGGGAGGCGGCTTTGGCCAGAAGGGCAGGGAGAGAAAGCGCGGCATCCGCCTTAAGAAGCAGGCGTCCGCCCTCTTCCCCGATAAGCCCGGTCTCATGCTGCGGCGCTCTGGTGACGAGCAGCAGCGGCAAATCGCCGTCTTTGGCGATAATGTTCGTACCCGCGCCAAGCGGGGCGATTTGCCCGCCAAGGCGCGCGATCGCGCCGGGCAGGGCCTCAAGCCCCTGCGTAG
>DBDO01000087.1 GCA_002293605.1 Desulfovibrionaceae bacterium UBA930 | reverse complement strand
CAACGAGAGATCAAAGCAGCGCTCCGGGGGCAGAAGGCCCAGTTCCGGCAGGCTTTTGCGCAGGGCTTTGGCGTCCGGCACGGCCACGGAGCATGCGGAAGCGGCCAGAAAGGCGGCCAGATCGGCGATTGGTCCCGTGTAGAGCCGCTCCTGTCCCTTTGCGGCGGCCAGCAGCCCGGCCTCAAGCGGAACAAGGGCAAGCAGGCTGTCCTGCTCCTGCCCGTTCGGGCCGAAACCCTTTGATCCGGAGTTCAGGCCAAGGGTCTGAAGGAGTTCCGGCAGTGTCGCAGCCTTGATAAAAGAGGCTTCGGTCACAGGCGGAGCGGCAAAGAGGCTGCCTTGCTCGGCGCTCTTGCCTCTGCCTGGACTGTTAGGCAATGCGCTGTCTGAAGCCTCGCCCGTCCCGGCAGCCGAAGGGGCTACAGGCGCGACAGGCTGCGGGCCGGAGGCGCTGCCTGCTGACAGACCGCCTGCAAAGAGGGGGGCGGCTTTGTTATCCTCCCGCTCTGTCTTGCTGCCTGTAGTCTGGCCCGGCTCCCGCGCGGGCGCGCGTAGGGCGGATTTTTCAGAGGCAGGGGCAGAGGCCTTGTCGCACGCTAAAAGCCCCGCGCGGGACATGGATTCCACCTCACGGGCCAGGGCGCGTAATTCGTATTCGGCCATAAAGGCCAGCACTTGCTCCAGCAGGGCGGGGCGCAGGCTCAGTTCGCCCTCTCCGCTTTCCGGGCAGGCATCGCAGCGCAGCCGGGTCAGTTCGCGGTAGAGCATGGCCTTGTCGCGCCAGCCTTCCAGTTTGGGCCGGATTTTGGGCGGCACTGCGGGCAGACGGTCAAAAAGCTCTTCCAGGGTTGTAAATTCCCGAATAAGCCCCAGGGCTGTTTTTTCCCCGATTTTGGGCACGCCGGGAATATTGTCGCTGGAGTCTCCGACCAGGGCTTGAAAGTCCGGCCAGGAAGAGGGCGGCATGCCGGTTTCGGCCTCAAAGCTTTGCAGGGTGGTGATTTTTTCGTCCTTGGAGGCCGGGTCCCAGAGCAACACCCCTTCATGCAGGCATTGCTTGAGGTCTTTATCCGCCCCGAGAATGACTACCGGGCGCGTCTGCCTGAAGCGATAGGCCAGGGAGGCGATGCAGTCGTCCGCCTCGCAGCCGTCAGACACCAGTACGGGGATGCCGAGCGCGTCAAGAAGGCTTCGCAAAGGGGCAAGCTGCCGGGCCAGCGCTTCCGGCGTGGGCGGGCGCTGGGCCTTGTATTCAGAAAAAAGTGCGTGCCGGAAGTTCGGCCCCTTGCCATCCATAATAAAGCCGAGGTGGCTGGGACGCTCTTCCCGGAGCAGCTTCAGAAGAAGCCGGGCCACCATGTACAGCACATTGGTGGGAAAGCCGTCCGAGCGGGTCATGGTGCGAAAGGCGTAAAAACTGCGGAAGATGAAGGCGGAACCGTCCACAAGGTAGAGCGGTTCCTTTGTCAGGCCAAGGCGGGCGCGTAAGGACATCAGGGCTTTTCCGTATCTTTTTCGCCCTCCTTCATCTGGGCGAAAGCGTCCAGCATGGAGAGAAGGGCATTTTTGGTGAAGGGTTTGGAGAGAAAATCTGAGCAGCCCGCTATCATGCACTGTCTTCTGAATTCCGGCAAGGCATAAGTGGTCATGGCCACAATGGGCGTGGGCGCTTTGCCCGAGTCGGCCTCCAGGGCCCGGATGATGCGCGTGGCCTGGTAGCCGTCCATAAGCGGCATTTCCATGTCCAGAAAAATAAGGTCAAAGCGACCGTGCTGAAAGGCCTCAACCCCCTGCTGGGCGTCATGGGCCTCTGTGATACGACATTGCGTGTCGCGCAGAAAGAGAGAAAAGAGCAGGCGGTTATTGAGGTTGTCGTCAATCAGCAGGATATCAAGCGCCTGTCCGGAACGTGGCGTAGCCACCTGGGCGTAGTCTTCGGGCTCTTCAAGCTTGTTCATTGCCAGAAGTTCGAGCGAGGAGGCCTCGGGCAAAGGGGCAAGGTTGCCCGTTTCAGCAGTAAAGGCCAGGCGTTCTTCTTCGGTCAGGGACGCTATGTCCGCCATAGTAGGCATGTCCGCCATGCCCACGATATCGGGCAAGTTTGCAAGCATCGCCACAGAGGGCTCGGGCGGGCTTGTCAGCAGATCAGCCCCGGTCTGCCCTCTGCCGTTTTGCGCGCCTTCTTCCGGCGTGGCAAGGGGGCTTTCGCTGTCCTCCTCCTCACTCCAGGGCAGGGAGATAATCATGCGCAGACTGCGCAGATCTGCGGTAAAAAGCGCGTCCAGCAGTTCGCCGCGCATTTTTTGCACCAGATAGCGGATAACTTCCTGCTCCGCTGCTATATGGAGCGTGCCGCTGTTTTCGGGAGGGCTTTGTCCTGCTTCTTCAGGGTCGTGGGGCAGCTCAAAAAGCGTGGTGTAGGCATCGCTGAAGGCTTGCCCGGCGGAAGGGGCACCATTGTCGCTGTGCGCGCCGGGCTCATCTTGCAGAAAGCGGCTCCAGGTTACGGAAAAGAGCACGCGGGCCATACCCTGGCTTTTGGGCGCATTGGGGTCACGCGTCAGGCTGACCACGGCCCAGCCGCCCTGAACTGGGCCGGTTACGGCCAGAAGGGCGCGCTCCAGGGCATGGCGTAAAAGCGGGGCAGGTCCGCTGAGGCGCTCGGGCAGCGTGGCGGACAGTTCAAAACGCAGGGAAATCCCTCTGGTCTGCAGGGCGCTCTGCACCTGGCGTCCGAGGCTGCGGGAAAAGCGGCGGAATTCAATGGGCATAAAGACGGGTGGGGAAGATTCCGCCTCGGTCATGGCAATCTGATAGATGTCGTGCAGCACGGAGTTGACGGAAATTACGCCGCGTCTGCGTTCCGGCCCAGCCTCCTCGCGTGCTTCAGCCTGGGGTTCGGGTCCGGCTTTGACGACTCTCTCCTCTCCCGCAGTGCCTGCGGTATCAAGGTAGCTGCGAATCTGGCGGCAGGTAGCCGCAAGCAGCAGGGCCAGCGAGGCGCGCTGCCCCCTGGCGTAATCCCTGTCCCGCTCGGCCTGGTTTGCGATTTCTTCGGCCTCGTGGTTCACGAGAAAGCCTTCTATAATGCCGGAAGCTTCCCCGCTCAAGGAGGGGAGGAGGGAGAGCGCCAGACTGAAATGGCCGACATTGCCGTCCTGCCGCCTGAGGGAGACGCTGTGGCGGCCGCCTTGTTCTTTGGCCAGGGTGGTCAGGGGGTTGAGCAGGCCGCCCGCGTACAGAAAGAGTTTGGAAAAGCTCGGGCAAGTATTCAGCAGCAGTTCCACGGAATTATAGCCGAGCATGAGGGCAAAGGCCGGATTGACCCGCAAAAAGCGCCCCTCTGTGTCGGCCTGAAAGGCCCCCACCGGCGCGTTGTCGAAAAGGCGCAGAAAGGGCGCGTTACCCTCGCCGCTCAAGGCCGCGATTTCCCTGCCGGGGGAAAGCTCCCTGGGGCGCGCCCGCCNNCCGCCTGTCTTTGCCGCTTCGGCGGTCCTGCAGGACGACCGTCAACTTGTCCAGAGAATCGGCCACAGGCTCCGGCCAGCCCGCTTCCTTCCAGTTTGCGGCTTTGCGGGCGCGGACATTTTCGGTAAAATCCTCCACGGCCTGGGCGAGCAGGTTGGCCAGACGAGTGCCTTGTCTGCGCATGCCAAGGGCCGTCACTGTGAAGCCGAGCATCCCGGCGACCAGGGCCGAGGCTGCGGGGAGCAGGGGCCAGGCAGGGGGGACGGCGTG
>DBDO01000034.1 GCA_002293605.1 Desulfovibrionaceae bacterium UBA930 | reverse complement strand
CCTCTGATGTCGATTACGACCCCCCTTTAATCCAATGTCTTGCGGGCCTGTTCAAGCTGTACGGCAAGCCGGTGTCCACCCAGTTGCTGGCGGCGGGACTGCCCAAGACCTCCGGACCGCTCCATCCCTCGGCGGCCATCCGCGCGGCTCAGGCCGCCGGTTTGCGGGCCAAAACAGTGTTTCGGCCCACTCTGTCCCAGATTTCTCCCCTTACCCTGCCCTGCATTCTCCTTTTGCAGGGGGAAAAGGCCTGCATCCTGACCGAACTCGGAGAAAAAGAGGTGGTCGCCCTTTTCCCCGAAAACGAGATGGAAGAGCGCGATGTTTCCCGTGAGGCCCTGGAGAGCGAGTATCTCGGCTATGCTATTTACGCCAAGCCGGAACCGAAGCTGGACAAGCGGGCCAGCGAGATAAAGCTGCTGGACAGCAAGCGCTGGTTCTGGGGAACCCTGTCCCACTTCCTGCCTATTTACCGGCATGTGTTCGGGGCGAGCATTCTGGTCAACCTCCTGGCCGTGGCCGGTCCGCTTTTTTTCATGAACGTCTATGATCGGGTCGTGCCCAACCATGCCACGGGCACGCTCTGGGTGCTGGCCATAGGCATTGCCCTGGCCTATCTCTTTGACTTTCTTCTCAGAAACTTGCGCAGCTATTTTGTGGACGTGGCGGGCCGCAACGCGGATATCGTGCTGGCCAGCAAGCTGATGCAGCATCTTTTGTCCATGCGTCTGGACGTTAAGCCGGACTCCACAGGCTCGCTGGCCAACAACCTGCGCGAATTTGAATCCCTGCGCGACTTTTTCGGCTCCACCACCCTGATGGCCCTGGTGGATCTGCCTTTTCTGCTGTTCTTCCTGGTGCTTATCGCGCTCATCGGCGGGCCTGTGGCCATTGTGCCCATAGTGGCCGTGCCCCTTGTCATCTGTGCGGGCCTGTTCATGCAGTTTCCGCTGCAACAGGTGACTGAGCAGGGCTTTAAGGAGAACATGCAGAAAAACGCCTTGCTGGTGGAAATCATCAATGGTCTTGAAACCATCAAGACCACCATGGCCGAAGGACGCATCCAGCACGCCTGGGAGCGGGTCGTGGGCATGAGCGCAACCTCCAATACTCACAGCAAGCGCATGTCTAACCTGTCTGTTACCCTAACCATCGTGATCACCCAGTTGGTCAGTGTGCTGGTGATCATCTGGGGCGTATACCGCATCCAGGATAATCTGCTCACCATGGGGGGGCTCATCGCCTGCAACATGCTGGCCGGGCGGGCCATGGCCCCGCTTTCCCAGGTGGCTTCCATGCTCACCCGTTTGCAGCAGTCGCGCATGGCTTTGAAGTCGCTTGATCTTTTGATGAATCTGGAAACGGAAAAACCCGAAACCGGGCAGTATGTCGATTTCGGGCATCTGGAGCATTCGCTTATCCTCGAAGGGCTTTCCTTCAAGTATCCGGGCACGGAGCGTTTCGCCCTGGAAAACGTGAACCTGAGCATCCGTCCGGGCGAGAAGGTAG
This sequence comes from Desulfovibrionaceae bacterium UBA930, assembly GCA_002293605.1. GTDB lineage: Bacteria > Desulfobacterota > Desulfovibrionia > Desulfovibrionales > Desulfovibrionaceae > Frigididesulfovibrio. The sequence goes on along the minus strand of DBDO01000034.1, from coordinate 5,447 downwards.
GCATTATCGGGCGCATGGGCTCGGGCAAGAGTACGCTTGGCCGCATGTGCGTGGGCCTGTTCAAACCTGCCGAGGGCGCGGTCAAGCTGGGCGGGGTGGACATCCGGCAGCTTGACATGGTCGAGCTGCGCTCACGCATAGGCTATGTTTCGCAGGATAACTACCTTTTCTACGGCACGGTGCGCGAAAACATCTCCTTTGGCGCGATCAATGCCGATGACCGCATGGTGCTCAGGGCCGCCAATATCGCCGGGGTGACCGACTTCGTGCGCGCCAATCCCGCCGGTTTCGGCATGGCGGTTGGCGAGCGCGGCATGTCGCTCTCCGGCGGACAACGGCAGTCTGTGGCCATTGCCAGGGCCTTGCTGCAAGACCCGGACATTCTCATTATGGACGAGCCGAGCAGCAATATGGACAACAGTTCGGAACTGGCCCTGAAGCAGCGCCTTGCGGCAACGCTTGGCAGCAAGACCCTGCTTTTGGTCACCCACCGTCTGAGCATGCTGGACCTGGTGGAGCGCGTGGTGGTCATGGATAACGGCCGCGTGGTGGCGGACGGCCCGAAGAACGCCGTGCTCAACGCCCTGCGTAACGAGCAGCTGCGCGTTGCCGGGGCAGGGCGTTCGCAGGCGCAGCCCCAGGCGGTGCAAGCCCAGGGAGCCAGGGCCTGAGCATGACGAAAAAAACGCGATATGATGTGGTCGATCTGGAGTTCATGAGCGAGGTCGATGCGGCCCTGCTTTACAGGGGCGGGCGCTGGGCCTACCGCCTGTCTTTCGGCCTGATCGGTTTTTTCCTTGTGTTCATGCTTTGGATGATCCTCACCGAGCGCGATGAGGTGACGCGCGGAAGCGGGCAGATAACGCCCTCGCTCGGGGTGCAGCCCATTCAGAGCGAGCAGGGCGGCATTATCAAGGAAATATTCGTCAAAGAAGGGCAGGAGGTGAAGCAGGGCGACAAGCTGGTGCAGATGTCCAATATTGAAGCCCTGGCCGAATACCAGACCCTGCTCAACAAGCAGGTGGAATTTACCCTGGCCCTTAAACGTCTGGAAGCTGAAGCGCAGGCAGCGCCCCTGCGCTATGAGGCTGCGGAAGGCGAGGCCCACCCCGAGATAGTGAGCGATCAGGAGCGGCTCTACGCGGCCCGCAAGGAAAAGCTCGAAGGCGGAACCCGCGAAATTCAGGCCAATCTGGAGCAGAAACGGCGCGCCGTTGAAGAGGCGCTTTCGCGCAGAAAGCAGTATGAGCAAAACCTTATTCTGCTGCAAGAACAGGTGGAGCGGGTGCGCCCTTTGGTGGAGCGCAACGTCTACCCCCGAATCGAATACCTCAACCTCAGCCAGCGGGTCATCACCCAGCAGGGCGAGTTAAAGGCCCTGGCCGAGACCATCGCCCGCACCCAGAGCGAAGCGCGTGAGGAGGAAACCCGCCTGGCCAACCGCGACAGCGAATGGCAGGCTGCCGTAGCCGCGGAAACAAACGAGTTTCGCAGGCAGCTTGACAGCATCAATCAAAAGCTGAAAGCGGGCAGCTATCAGGTCGAGATCAGCGAACTGCCCGCGCCCATGAACGGCGTTATCCGGCGTATTCTGCTCAAGGAAGAAAACGTGGCCCAGCGCGCCCAGACCATTATGGAGCTTTTGCCCACGGACGACACCCTGGAAGTGGACGCCCGTTTCAAGCCGCCGGATCGGGACCACCTGCGGGCGGAGCAAAAGGCCCTGGTCAAGGTGGACGCCTATGACTTTACCATTTACGGAGGTCTGCCCGCGCTTGTGACGCGGATCAGCGCCGACACCATAGAAGATTCGCGCGGCCAGACCTGGTATGAAGTGCGCCTTCGCACCGAGAGCAGCAGGCTGCTGCACGATGGGCAGGCGCTTGAGATCAAGCCGGGCATGACCGTGCAGGTGGATGTCATTTCCGGCAAAAAGAGCGTCTTTAACTACCTTATGAAGCCCTTCCTCAAGTCGCAGCAGGAGGCGGGCATCAGCCCCGAGGCCCTGGCTCCGGCCCAGTCCCCGGCCGAATTGCCGGAAGGACGGGCTGCCCGGCCGGAAGCAGGAGGCGGGTCATGAGCGTGTTCGCCCAGGATGAAAAACGCGACATGACCTATATGCATGAGGTCGATATGGCCATGCACCGGCGCGGGCACCCCTGGGCCTGGATTCTCAGCGCCTCGGTATTGCTCTTTTTCGTGGTTTTTTTCATCTGGGCCGACACCGCCATGATTGACGATGTCACCAGGGGCATGGGACAGATCATACCGGCCCAGGGCGTGCAGCCCATTCAGAGCGAATTTGGCGGCGCCATCACCGAGGTCATGGTCAAGGAAAACGACCATGTCGGGCGCAACCAGCCCGTGGTCAGCATCTCCAACGTCATGTACACTTCCGGGCTTAAAGACCTGCAAACCCGTTCCATTGAACTGAGCCTGTCCCTCAAACGCCTTACCGCAGAAGACAAAGACGGCGAACTGGCCTATACAGAGCAGGAAGGGGCGGATTACGCCGATGCTGTAAACGCGCAGACGCGTTTATATTTGACGCGCAAAGAACAGCATGAAGGCCAGGTGCATCTTTTGGAATCGCAACTCGAACAGCGCAGGCAGGATGTTGCCGAGGCGCGCGAGCGCAAGGATTCCAGCGAGAAACAGCTTGAAGTGCTGCGCGTGCAGGAAGAAACCTACAAGCGCTACCTTGCCAGCGGCTCTGTCACCCACTTGCAGTATATCGAGGTGCAGCAGCGCCTGGTTGCCGTTGAAGGCGAGCTCAACAGCGCCGTGCAAAGCATTGCCAGGGCGGAAAGCGGCGTGAACGCGGCTGAAGAGCGCCTGGGCAATCTTTTGGCCGAGCGCAAAGCCTTAATTGCCGATGAAATCAGTAAAACCCGCACGGAACTGAGCACCATAGAGCAGCAGATTTTAAGCAGCGATGAAAAAGTGACGCGCACGGAACTGCGCTCTCCGGTGGAAGGCACGGTCAAGCAGGTTATTCTGAAAAAGGGAAGCGTGGCCAAGCCTGCGGAAACCATTCTGGAAATCATTCCGACAGACGGTGCCCTGGAGGTTGAAGCCCGCTTCAGCCCGCAGGATCGGGGCTTTCTTTTCGTCAACCAGGAGGCCATGGTCAAGGTCACGGCCTTTGATTTTTCCATATACGGCGGTCTGGAGGCCACCATTACCAAGATCAGCAACGACACCATCGAGGACAAAAAAGGCGAGCCCTGGTACGAGGTGCGTTTTGTGACCAAGCGTAAAAGCATTTCTTACCGGGGTCAGGAAAAACAGATTCTGCCGGGCATGACGGTTTCGGTCGATGTGCTCACGGACAAACGTTCCGTGCTCAGTCATATTGTCGGGCCTATTCGCAAGGCTATGCAAAATTCCATGACGGAACACTAGGGCCTGTTACCACAAAGGCCCTTTTGCCCTCTGGCTGCGTCAAAAAAGCTTTTTATTCCAGCCCTGTACCGTAAGAGTACACTCCTTCCATAAAAAGCTTTTTTTCCTTGCCGGAGAACAAAATTGCTCTTTGTGTCAACAGGCCTTAAGGAAACGCTGATTTATTCCGTTTGGCAGCCTTACTCGGTTTTTCCCTCCGGGGGCAGGACCATCGATCCAGCCCCCATCGTGAAAATCCCTCGTGCCTTGCCAAACGAAATAACTACGCGTTTCCTAAAAGCACATTAATCAGTGTTTCCTTAGGTTCAGACCTCATTTATTTGGGGCTACCGCCCCAGACCCCCTCACTGGGTCTGAGGCCCCTGGACCCCGCATTTTCTGAAAAGCGGCGTAGCTGCTTTTCAGAATTGGGGTTGCAAGGGGTCACCCCCTTGCCGGGCGTCCAGAGGGCGGAGCCTTCTGGCGGAAGAGTTTGAGAGGGCGGAGCCCTCTCAAGGACAGAAAGGACAGGGTCGCATGGATGTTTTTCTGGGGCTTGACGTGGGCTCCACCACGGTCAAGGCTGTTGCTATAGATTCCGGGCGCGGCGTTCTTTTTTCCCGGTACCGCCGTCACCTTTCCGAAGTGCGCGCCACGGCTGCGGCCATATTGCGCGAGGCGGGCGAGGCGTTGCCCGGCGGGGTTTTGCATATCGCCCTGACCGGATCGGGCGCGATTTCCCTGTCGCAGGAGCTTGGCCTGCCCTTTGTGCAGGAGGTTGTGGCCTCCAGTTTGTGCATACGCGAGCGCATTCCCGACACGGACGTGGCCATAGAGCTTGGCGGCGAGGATGCCAAGCTGACCTTTTTCACCGGCGGGCCGGACCAGCGCATGAATGAGACCTGCGCCGGGGGCACCGGGGCCTTTATCGATCAGATGGCCGCCTTTTTGAATACGGATGCTGCCGGGCTTGACGCGCTTGCTGCCGGGGCGCTTACGCTCTATCCCATTGCCTCGCGTTGCGGGGTCTTTGCCAAAAGCGACATTCTGCCCCTGCTCAACGAAGGCTGCTCACGCGAGGATATTGCCGGGTCCATCATGCAGGCCGTGGTCAACCAGACCATATCCGGGCTGGCCAGGGGGCGCAGCATCAAGGGCAAGGTTGTGTTTCTCGGCGGGCCTCCGGCCTTTTTGCCCTCCTTGCGGGCGCGCTTTGTCGAAACCTTGAAGCTGGACGAGGCCCATGCGATCTTTCCGGACAAGGCCGAGTATTTCGTGGCTTTGGGCGCGGCCTTGTCCTCCTTACGCCGCCTGTGCCCGGAAGGGCGGGCCGCTTCTTCGGCTGCCGCGCCGGATTTTGGTGCCCGCGCCCTGGAAGAAATCTTGCGGCAGCTGGAAGAAGGGGACGCGGCCCGTGGGCAGGAGCACTTGCCGCCGCTTTTCCGGAACGCGAAGGAGCGGACGGATTTTTACCGCCGCCACGCGCGCGAGCGCCTGCCCCGGGCCAGGCTGGAAGACTATGCCGGGAGCGCCTGGCTGGGCGTGGATTCCGGCTCCACCACCATCAAGGCCGTGCTGCTGGACGAGGAAAAGCGGCTTCTGTATTCCTCTTACGCGCCCAACAAGGGCGACCCCCTGGGGGCCTGCCTTGCCATACTGCGGGAGATATACGCCCGCAAGCGGCCGGAATGCCTCATCCGGGCCTTTGCGGTCACCGGCTACGGCAGCGGGCTTTTGGCAGCGGGCTTGCGCGCGGACATTGATGAAGTGGAAACCGTGGCCCACTATGCCGGGGCGCAATTCTTCCTGCCCGAGGTCAGCTATATTCTGGATATCGGCGGGCAGGACATCAAATGCATGCGCGTTCGGGGCGGGAGCATCGACCGCATACAGATCAACGAGGCCTGTTCGGCGGGCTGCGGCTCTTTTGTAGAAACCTTTGCCAAATCGCTGGACATGCCCTTGCCCCGCTTTGTGGAGGCGGCGCTTTCCGCGGGCAATCCCGTGGATCTCGGCACCCGCTGCACCGTGTTCATGAATTCCAAGGTCAAGCAGGCCCAGAA
>DBDO01000197.1 GCA_002293605.1 Desulfovibrionaceae bacterium UBA930 | reverse complement strand
ATCTCATGACTCATCTGCGCAAGAAAACTGCTTTTCGCGTTATTGGCTTCCCTTGCGTCCGCCAGTGCGATTTCCAGCCTGTCAGAAGCATTTTTGAGGTTCAACATGTTTTGATTCCTCAGCAGGGCGTGGGCGATAAGCAAACTGGCGGAATGCATGATGGTCCGCTCATTATCGGAAGACAGACGTTCACTGCGGCAGTTGTTGAAGCCGACAAAGCCCCAGAATTCATTGCCTATGAATACGGGTACGACAAACACAACCAGTATGTTTCGCCCGCCGAGCCATTCCCGATCGGCAGGCGGCAGATCGCGAACCAGACGGTGTACGCTTTCATTGCGCAGCAATATTTTTTTTATTTCCGGTATGCGCTCGTCATACACAACATTTGTCATGTCCGCCCCTTGCACAGGCGGGGCAGCGGCAGACCATTCATACAACTGTGAGCAGCACAGCTTTCCGTTTTCCGTATGGTTTTTGAAAAGATACATGCGATCGGCCTTGACGGAGCGCGCCAGCATGCCCATGCAGCGGCGCAGGGTATGCTCAAAATCATCAATATCGGAACGAAGCAGCATATCCGAGGCCTGGTTCACAGTCTGGAGCAGACTGTCCCGCTCTTCAATCTCGGCGATCATTTTTTTGTATTCACGCAGGTCGCGCGAATAGGCGGCAACAACATAACTGTCGCCGTAAGGCACGCGAACCAGGGTAAGCTCGGCGGGAATTTGCGTACCGTCAAGTGCCTGGTACATCCACTCGTGCATGCATTCACCTTTTTCAAAGGCTTCGTTGACCACCTTTTTTATTTTTTCGCGTGTGCTTTGTCCATTAGGCTGGTATTCAGGAGAAAGTTCAAAATAGCGCTCGGTATATTCCTGCTTGCTTGCAAGCTGAAAGAGCTTTACAGCCGCTTCGTTGCAGTCAATCAGCGCATATTCCCTGCTCCAGAGGCGGGCGGCCAGAGGGGTGGCGTCCAGCATAATTTTTATGCGCTCATGCTCCTCTCGGATTGCAAGAGCCTGGGTGCGGATGGTTTTATTCAACTTTGCCAGAACGCGGTTTTGCCGTTCTATTTTCTGAAAGGGCCGGGCTGTCAGCCAGGAGAGAAAAAAGGCCGCGAGCATGCCTATAAGTAAAAATATGACGCCACTGTATATATAGCCCTTCATGGCTTCGGCCTGTGGGCTTTCGTCAAAGGGAACGCTCACGGCAACGCGCCAGCCTATGGCGGAATTGCCGATGAGGCTGTATGCGCACAGATGTTCCACGCCTTCGAAACGGTATGTGCCAACGCCGTTTTCCGCCGAGAGTATGCTTTGTATCAGGCTCTCAAGTTCACGGACCTCCGAGCCCTTCTGCCCGGGGACTTCCTGCCCGTCTGTCGCGTAATCTTCCAATGCCGCAGCAATGGAGGGATCGGGCGCACCGACAAAGCGGCCTTCCTCATTGAGCATAAAAATGCTTCCGGTCCGCCAGAGCGTGTGTTTTGCAAGTATATCGGAAAATATACGCCCCGGAATGCTTACGGCAAGAATGCGCCCGGAGCCCATTGAGACGTAAACGTGCATAAGAAAGCCGCGCAAGGCGGGACTGTAGACCGGGCTGGAGAGAATGGCGTTGCCCTCATACACTTTTTCAATATATTTGCCGTCCCTGTTTAAGGGGTAGTCGCGCTTGCTTCTGCCGTACTCGGCGATGAGCCCTTTGCGGTCAAAAACAGCCAGCCCCAAGACATAGGGAAATTCTTCGGGCTGCTCTTGCATAAGCCGCCGCATTTCCGGGCCAGCCCCAGCCATTGACAGCCGCTCGGCCATGGTGGAGCTTTCGGCCTTGAGCAGGTTAACCTGCGTGCTCACCAGCTTGTCCGCTATGCCGATGGCAAAGGCCAGATCCCGCTCCACGGTCTTTTTCAGACTGTTATCGGTGAAGTACATGCCTGAAAAAAAATTGGCCGCTGTCACAAGCGCAACGATCATAACGATCATAACGGTGTTTTTCAGTTGCAAAGACATAGAGCGCACCCGCCTTTATAGAAGCTGTTATGAGGTGGCTTCCGAACAACAGGGGGGCAAGACCCCGTTGCGCTGCTGCCTTTTTTGCGTTGAGGGCGCGCCTGAAAGCGCGCCGCAGCAATGATTGGCGACTGCGGCGAACTCGCTTTGCAATTGCCTGAACACATCGACAAGCCGGGGGTCAAAGTGGCTTCCGGCCCCCTTGATGATAATTTTCGCCGCCTCTTCGGCAGACAGGGGCTTTTTATACGGCCGGGTGGAAATCAGCGCATCGTAAACATCGGCTATGGCCATCAGACGCCCTAGCAAGGGTATGTCGGGTCCCTTCAGGCCAAGGGGGTAGCCGCTGCCATCCCACTTTTCGTGGTGCGCGGCAGCGGAAATTTCGGCATATTTCAGAAAAGCCTGTTCCTCCTCCCCTTCCTGCTCCATCCGCCTGATAACCTCGACCCCCTTGGTGACATGCTGTTTCATGATTTCGAACTCCTCGGGCGTAAGTTTTCCCGTTTTATTCAAAATGGCATCGCTGATGAAGATCTTGCCCAAATCATGAAGCTGAGTTGCGGAAACTATGGAGTCCGTATTTTCCCAGGTGGCTATCTCTTCGGAATATATGTTGTGTTCGATCATATAGTTGATCAGCAGCTCGACATAACGCTGGGTGCGGTGGATATGGCCACCGGTAAAGGCATCGCGAAATTCCACAATTTCGGCAACGGTATTGATGATGGAGCTTTGCAGTCTGGCTATTTGCGTTGTTTTCGCCTTGACCATTTCTATAAGATTGTCATTGAGCTTTTTCAGCTCCTGCGTCTGTTTTTTGATCAGAATCTGATGCTCGATACGCCTGAGTAAAATGGCGGAAGAAAAGGGTTTGGTCACATAATCAACCGCGCCAAAGGCGAGGCCCTCCAACTCGTCCATTTCATCGCCCTTGGAGGTTACGAAAATAACGGGAATATCCGCGAAGCGGGCGTTCGCCTTCAGTATCTTGATGGCCTCAAAGCCGCTCATGCCCGGCATGAGAATATCCATAAGAATCAAATCCGGCGTCACATTTTCCAAAAAGGCGAACAGCCTTTCGGCAGAGGGGAGCGCATAGACCTCATAAAAGTCCTTCAGCATATTTTTCCCCATATTCAAGGTCGCCTGATTATCATCAACCAGCATAATAGACTGTCGTTTAGGAGCGAACATGACCCCCCATCCTTTCAAAAGATAGTGATGATACCGCTATGCAGCGCATACGCTCTTGCCATTTTGTCATATGGAGGCAGCGGCGGAAGCACACTCCCCTGCATCCCCTTCGGCCCCGCGCTCGGCAAGTGCGCCGTCAATGCCTTCAAGCAGGCTTTTCGCTATGTGCATAAAGGCGCTGTGCCGGGTTTTCACGGCCGCAAGATCTCCGCTTTTCGCGGCCAGTTCGACCAATTCCGCCGCCTTGCCCGCCTTACGGGCGGAGATGCCGTAGCTTGCGCCCTTGATGCCGTGAATGGCGATGGCGTATGCCGCAAGGTCTTCCGCCGCTAAAAGGGCCTCCAGAGAATCCAGAAGGGGCCGGGTATTTGCCGCATAGGAACGCAAGACCTCAAGCAGGATCGCCTCGTTACCGTCAAAGCGCTCCAGGGCCGCTGAGAGATCAAGGCCGCTAATCGTGGCAGCTCCCCCCGTAAGGGCCGATCCCTGTTTCTTTTGGGCCGTTGCAAGGGGAGATTGCCCCTTGACCCCTGTTCCAGAAAATCGCGGGTGCAGGGGGCCGCGCCCCCTGCCAGGGGGGCTGGGGGACGGAGTCCCCCAGGAAAGACCCCGTCCCCTGCCAGAGGGGTCCGGGGAGGCGGAGCCTCCCCGGAAAACCTTCTCTTCCAGATCCGAACCAGAGACATCCGGCAACTCTTTATCCTTGTCCCTGACCCAGCGGCGCAGCACCGCGTCAAGCTTCATCACGTCCACGGGTTTTGAGATAAAATCCTGAAAGCCGCTGCGCAAAAACATTTCCTTATTTCCGGCAAC
>DBDO01000065.1:8516-8678 GCA_002293605.1 Desulfovibrionaceae bacterium UBA930 | reverse complement strand
ATGGGATGCCTGCAAGGGCGAGATAGCCATTGCGGTTGCGGGCATAGGCACGGGCGGAACGGTCATGGGTCTGGCCCGCAAGTTGAAGGAGCTGAACCCGGCGGTGCGGGTTTTCGGTGTGGAGCCTGCGGAATCTGCCCTGCTTTCGGGCGGCGCGCCCGG
>DBDO01000065.1:0-8457 GCA_002293605.1 Desulfovibrionaceae bacterium UBA930 | reverse complement strand
CGCAACTGCCCAGGCCCTTATGCGAAAGGAAGGCCTCTTTTGCGGCATCTCCTCCGGCGCGGCAGCCTGGGCCGCGCTAGAACTGGGCAAGAAGCCCGAAAATACAGGAAAACGCATTGTCTTTATTGCGCCGGATACGGCTGACCGCTNNTTCCGCATAAGGGCCTGTCTTTTTGTGGGGCTTAGAGCAAATTTACATTAAAAATGTATGTTTGCTTTGCAAGGATTTGCTCACAAATCCTTGCCACGAGATGCTTGTAGGCGGGCTTTGCCCGCCGTGAAACTGCTATAACTGAAAAAAGGCAAAGCCATGCACGATAGTTCGCAGAAAAAGCACCGGGAAATAGGGCATCCACAGCGGAGCTTTCCACAAATAGAGCGAGTCAGCGCAGCCCTGTGCTCGCCCGCGCCCTATCAGACCATGACCTATGAATCGCCCGGCGATTCGCCCATGCCCTCGCTGGAGGCCTTGAGCGAAATGATGAGCCGCCTGCGGGCCGCGCTTTTTCCCGGCTATTTCGGCAATACCCGCATTGCGGAAAACTCCCTGTGCTATCACATGTCCGCCAATCTGGACTCCATTTTCAGACTGCTGAGGGAGCAGATCCGCCGGGGCATCTGCTTTACCTGCGCCGATACGCACGCGCAGTGCCCGCAGTGCGGCGCGGAAGCGGAGGAAAAAGCCCTGGCCTTTATCGAGGAATTGCCGCGCATTCGCGATCTTCTGGCCGGAGATGTCAAGGCCGCCTATGCCGGAGACCCGGCCGCGAAAAATCCGGGGGAGACCATTTTCTGTTATCCCTCGATCACGGCCATGACCAACCACCGCATAGCCCATGCCCTGTACTCCCTGGGCGCGCCGCTCATTCCCCGCATCATCAGCGAAATGGCGCATTCCCGCACAGGCATAGACATTCACCCCGGCGCGCATATTGGGGAGCAGTTTTTCATCGATCACGGCACCGGCGTGGTGATCGGCGAAACCTGCATCATAGGCGACCGCTGCCGCCTCTATCAGGGGGTTACCCTGGGGGCTTTATCCTTCGCCAAAGATGAGGAGGGTATTCTCGTCAAAGGGCAGCCACGCCATCCGATACTGGAGAACGATATCACCGTGTACGCCGGAGCCACGGTGCTGGGCCGGGTGACCATAGGCGCGGGTTCCATAATCGGCGGCAATGTCTGGCTGACGCGAAGCGTTCCGCCAGGTTCGCGCATTGTACAGCAAAGTTCAGCCAAGGCCAGGGAGGAGAACGGCCTGGGGGCTGGGGATTGACTCTTTTCCGGGGGAGGCAAAGCCTCCCCGGAAAAGATAAAGCCACAGTCTTTATTGCAGCCCCCTCAGGCGCTTGCTTCAGCCTCGTCTAGGGAGGCATAGCCGTACATGCCCGTATGCTCCATCAGCCGGACGCTCATGTTCTCGCCCTGTTTGCGCCGGGTTGCCACATGGCTTGCGAGGCGGGGGACAGCTCCAGTCCTTTCAACAAAATACCGCCATAATCCTGTCGGCTTTTTCCCTGAGTGCTTCGGCCATTTTTGTATCGCCAAGGGCTTCATAGGCCTCGGCGCAGTTGCGGCAGGTAAGGGCATAGTCGCGGTTTTCGCCAAAACAGTCCTTGAGGCGTTTCAGGGCGTCTCCATAAATCTCGACAGCTTTGGCAAATTCCCCGCTTTTGTAGTGGGCTGCGGCAAAGCCGGCCAGGGCCGCTGCGTAGTAGGGCGCTTTTCTGGCTTTATCCGGATTTGCCGCTCCTTCGCGTTCAAAAATACGCATGGCCGTGTGCAGGGCCTGCATGGCTTCATCATCGCGCTGCATGGCGGAAAGCAGCAGGGCCAGATTAACGTGGACCGTGGCCAGATCAATGGCCAGCTCCGGCAGCGGCGTCATTATTTTCACTGCCTGTTCAAGCGCGCCAAGGGCCTTGTCGTATGCGCCCGTATCCTGGTGAAGCGCGCTCAGATTGTTGTACAGACCGGCCAGGCGGGGGTCGTCCTCGGGCAGTTCCTTTTTGAGGATGACAAGGGCCGTTTCAAAGAGGTCCAAGGCTGCGGCGGAATCCCCCGAGGCGCGGTAGGCGGTGGCGGCATTGAGCAGGGTTGTGCCGTAGGACAGGGTCTGTTCAAGCCCCAGTTTTCGCATCATGCCAAGGGCGCGCTCCGCCGCGTCAAGGGCCTCACTATACGAGCTCACGCTGCGAAAATAGCGGATCATCTCATTTAAGATCCTGATGACCGCGCCGCTGTCCTGTTCCTGCTCGGCCTCCCGAAGGTGCCGCCGCAGATACTCGCTGACCTGGTCAATGCGGCCGGAATCGAAAATTTCGCTCAGTCCCTTGAAAAAAGCGTTGATATCCATGTGCCTGCTCTCCATCCGCCCGGCGCTTTGCCCGTACCGGGCGAAGAACAGCATACGCCATATGGGTGAAAGGTGCAAACAGCGGCTTTTTTGCGGCAAGAGTAACAGTATACACAGAGCATGAGAACCAGTGTACGTGTCTTTATTTCTGCAGTGCTATGTATCAACAGTCCCTATGAAGCGAGCCAGCTCTCACACCTGAGGGCGGGGATCCGCTCAAATTCTTTCAGCTTATGTGTGATGAGCGTGAAATTTTGCGCTATGGCCTGGGCGGCAATGAGTATATCCATACTACCAAGGGGCTTGCCCCGCCTTTCAAGCTCGGCCCGGATTTTTCCATAGGCCAGTGCGAACTCGGCGTCAAAGGCGGCTATCTCCAGAGGCATCTGATTGCGATAGCTGTTAACGCGCATTATGCCGCTCTATGCTCAGTTTTTGATTGTGAAGCTATGCCATATAATCTCTCCCGCTGCGACTCTATCAATGGGGTGCATGTATATAATATAATAAATATATGTGTGTTACTCAAAAGCGAGATTTTTTTTGATCTTTTCTAAAAGAACCTCAGTGTCTATCGGCTTTTTAATAAAATCGTTCCCGCCAGCGCTGTAGGCTTTTTTGATGTTCTCCATATTGACATTGCCGGTTATGAAGAGGACGGGAATTTTTTCATAGACTTTAATTTTTCGTATAATGCCGAGTAAGACGAATCCGTTCATATCGGGCATTTCTATGTCGAGCAGAATAAGATCTACCGTGTTATTCATAAGAAACTTGAGCGCCGCCATATGATTGGTGACACCGTATATAGAGTAGTCTTTTTTAAGGGCGAACATGACTGTATTGAGCGCGTCAGGAATATCGTCAACGGCAAGTATCTTTTTTTTTCTTGTCTGATTTTCCTTTAAGTCGATTTCTTTTGTATTTTGCAGCAGTTTCTTCGTCCATTTTGCCGCGCCTGCGTAGTCAAATTGACTTAATGCCTTGTAAATGGAAATAAGGAGTACATCGATGCTGTCCGTATAGGAGAAAGCCAGCAAAGAGTGGAGCAGGGACAGGGCCTCGTCCTTCTCAAAATTCTCAATCAGAATCCCCAGTTTTTCGAAAAGCTCCGGCTTGACCGGCGCTTGAGGCCGCTTTGTGCCTTGTGCCGGAAGGGGCTCTTTTGCCGCTTGCGGCCTGCCTGCTTCTTTTTTTTGTGCGGCTTGCTCTCTAGCTTTTGCCTGCCCGGCTTTTATCTCCGCCTGCTGCCTGTCGGGCTTTCCCCTTTGTGAGCTTTCCGCTACTACTTGCTCTGTATCAGGCTCCTGCCTATGCGCGGCTTGCGGTGCCGCTGCCTGCCCGAACTTTGCCGTATAGGCCTTGCCGGGGCCTGCCTGCTGTGTGCCTTCCGGAATCATCTTTGCCTCGTCCAGCAGGTCGCAAAGCGCGCTTATCCTTTTGGACAAAAGAAAGAGGGTGTCATCGCAGCGGGCCTGCCTTTCTTCATTGGCCGCCTCAATTGCTTTTTCCGCCAGCCAGAACAGCGTTGAAGAGCCAACAGCCAGAAGCTGCTGCTGCAACAGGTTAATATCTTGTAAAAAAACTTCCAGTTGCTGCGGATCGCGGGGGGCTTTCAAGTTCGCTGATATGCGCGGGGCCATATGTTCGAACTCATCCAGCACATGAAAATAGGCGCTGTTAGAGCCCGCCTTTTTCTGCGCGCTGAGGGCTTCAAGTTCCGTATAATTCATCAGGGTATGCATGCGATACTGGGCTCTGCTTTTTTCCATAGCCTACTTCCTGATAGGTGAGTACAAGGAGCTGTTGACACAAAGAGCGTCTATAATCGCCACAGCCTGCTGATAATCAAATTCTTCAATTCGCTCGCAGAGTTCCTTCAAGGACTCCTTTATCCTGTTGCCGTAGTCATAGCTGGCCGCATCGCGCGCCATTTCAAGGGCAGCATCCCTTTCAAAGGATTCAAGCAGGCTGCGGGCCAGGGCGAGCTGCTTTCTCAGCAAGGCCGTATCGCCCTGTTCCCTTTTGCCAGATTCTGGCTCGTCTTCATTGAGCGCGGCGCAGAGGTCTTTGTGCAAGCCCTCAAGTGCTTCGGTCAGTTCCGGCAACTGCTCTTTGCAGAAAGAGACAGACTTTTCTCTGGATTTTTGTTCGAGAAGCTCTGCGGCAAGGGCCAGACAGGGCGCGCCAATGCTGTGCAGTGAGCTTTTGAGGCCGTGCGCTTCAATGGAAAAGGCCTTGAGATCGCCTTTTTCCAGAAAGGAGTGCAAATTTTGCAGAATGCCCGGCAGTCTTCTTGCCAAAATGGCCAGGGAAGTCGCATAGGCCTCCTGCATCCCCTGTATTCCGGCAAGCCCGAGGCGCAGGTCAACAGCGGCAATGCCTTCAATGCGCCTGAGCAGGGGGGAGAGGGGCTTTTTTTCTTCGTTCGGCCTTTCTTTTTTGGAGCGTACTTTTTCCGCAGGAAGCCACCTGAGCAGAACCTGCCTGAGCCGCGCCTTATCGATAGGTTTGGATACGTAGTCGTTCATGGCCGCTTTAAGGAGGGTTTCCCTCGCCCCTTCTATGGCGTTTGCCGTTAAAGCGATGATTACCGGTGCGTTTTCCGCATAGTGTTCCCGCAAAATGGCGGTTGCAGCCACGCCGTCCATTTCCGGCATCATATGGTCCATAAAGATGATATCGTATTTTTTTTCCGCAACTTTGCGAATGGCCTCAGCCCCGCTTAAGGCTGCATCGCAGACAATGCCGGAGAGTTTTAAAAAGCCGGAAGCGACATTGAGGTTCACTGCGTTGTCGTCCACAACCAGAACAGCGGCCTCCGGGGCGTCGATTTGTCCCAATTCTTCCGTACATGCCGTTGAAGCCTCTTCATTAGCCGTAATCAGCGGAAATTGAAGATAAAAAACCGTGCCTTTGCCATATTCGCTTTCAACCCGTATGGAACCCTGCATCAGTTCGATCAGATTTTTTGTGATGGGAAGCCCCAGGCCGGTTCCCGCCATGCTGCGGTTGCTATGCGCGTCAAGCTGGGCGAACCTGTCGAAAATATGGTGCAGTTCCCCGGCTTGTATACCAATTCCCGTATCATGAATTTCAAAAAGCAGTTTGCCGTCAGCAGCCGAGACAATAAAGGTCACACCGCCGCTTCTGGTAAATTTCACCGCATTGCCAAGCACATTGACCAGGGCCTGACGCAGGCGGGCGTCATCCCCACACAGCTTGGCAGGCAGTTCGCCGCGAAGCTCCATAGTGAAAGAAATATTTTTGTTTTTTGCCGCAAAACTGAACATGGACTCCAGATTATTAAGGAGTTGCGACAAGCTGTACTCGTTTTGTGCAAGCTCAAGCTTGCCTTCCTCTATTTTTGAAAAGTCGAGGATATCGTTGATAACGGCCAAAAGAGCGGTGGAAGATATTTGTATATCGTTCAGATAGAGCCTCTGCTGCTCGTCAAGCTGCTCGTCATCAAGCAGGATTTCGGTCATGCCGATAATGGCGTTCATCGGCGTGCGAATTTCATGAGACATGTTGGAAAGGAACTGACTTTTGGCCAGGCTTGCGTTTTCAGCCGCCTCCTTGGCCTTTTTCAGAGCCTGCTGTGTCTCAAAGATATCAGTAATATCAGTGGCATAATGCATGTGTACCTTTTTCCCGTCCAGCCACTGAATAATGCTGTCCACATTTTTATAATATCTGCCAGACACGGCATTGCGCTCTTCCCACACAACAGGCTCTTCAGGATTTTCTTCAAGCTGAACAAGGGGACAAAAAGGACAGCGCTCTGTGAAATCTTTTTGCATTAGTTGCCAGCAAATATATGGTTTTTTATTTATATCTATTTTAAATGTATCACTAAATTTTTTATTTATAAAAAGTATCTCATTTGTTTCCATATCAGATATATAGATAAGCACATCTAGTCCGTTAAGTATGGAAATGAGAGCATTTTGCATTATCTACACTGCCAGCTTTTTACATATTGCGTTTATAAATATAGAAAATATTTACATACCTCTGACTATATTCTTCTTTGCTTATTGATGTGAAATAAAAAGATCAAAAAATTCTTGATCTTGTATGATATGTCTGAATGCAGGGCCTTGCGGCGCAAGACAATTTTTGATTAGCCTTACTATAGCATACTATTTTTCCGTATGCTATGGTTCATAGCAAGAAATGTTTTCAGAAAATCGGACTGCAAGAGAGGACGCGTCCCTTTTTCTTCTCCGAGAGGGTATTTTTCTTTTTTCCCTTGGCGCACAAGGACCTTCTGTTTCCTGTGGCCCAAGGCTCAACGATATATCAGAAGGCGGGGACAGTGATGGCAGCCAAAGAAAAATCTTACTGCCCCTAGCACTAGAGTAAATCTACATTACAAATATTGCCTCCAGCGCGCTTTACAGGAACTTTGAATAAAGCAGGTACAGAATGCGAACCAAGGCAGGCATGCGGCAGGCAACAAACCTGGCCGGGCCGGGCGGCCCCCAGCCGGGGAGCATGGCTATCAGCGGTCTGGATGCACACAGGGTCCTGGAGCTTTTTGACGGTAATGAAAAGGTATTTTTTGAGATTTTGCGGTCTTACGCTATGAGCACCCGCCAGCTTCTGGAGACTCTGGATCGACTTTTGGAGTCTGAAAATATTGAGGAATACGCCATTGTCATTCACGGCATCAAGGGGGCAAGCCGCGGCATTTGCGCGCAGAAAACAGGCAGGGCCGCAGAGTTGCTCGAATTGGCCGCAAAAGCGGGGGATCGTGCTGCAGTAAAAAGCAGGCACAGCGCCTTCGTAAGGATCGCAAAAGCGCTGCTTGAGGCCATAGATGCGGCTCTTTTCATACATGATGCCGGGATACAAAGGCCCGTGGCCGCAAAGCCCGATGCAGCCCTCCTGCGGGAACTGCGCAAAGCCTGTGCGCGCTTTGATATGGATGGGGTGGACAGGGTCATGGCGCGGCTTGAATCTTTTCGCTATGAGCGCGGCAATGCAACCATCATCTGGCTGCGCGAACAGATCAACCACATGGCCTTTGAGAAAATCATCGGGTCCGAATGGCCTTAATGAAAAAGAGCGGAATCTCCATGAACATCTATGCAAGAACCGCTGTTGCGATTATTGCCGTTGCGGCGCTTATTATCACTTCCGGGCTTGCGGTCGGCTCCTTTTTTTTGACACGGCATATGAGCGGGGCCATAGAGAAAGATATGATGATTGTGGTTGATATTGCGAACGAGTATGTGAGTAATGAAATTAAACTGCTGAAAATTCAGGCGGCGGAAGCCGCCCAAAGAATAAACTCCTCCAGGCAGGGAGCGGACGAGCGGCTTTTGGAGCGTGTTTGCGCCGAGCATCCTCTTTTTATAGGCCTGACTATTTTTGATGAAAAGGGTCTGCGGGCCTCATGGGGAGATGCGGCTTTACCCTCCTCCTTATCCGGCGCGGCCTTCATGAATGCGGCAAGAAGCGGCGGCCAGGCCGTATCCAGCACCGTGCGCACGCCGGACGGCGGACTTGCCATGTACGTATCCGCGCCCCTGGGCGAAGGCCGCATTCTGGCCGCTTCCCTGCCCGGCCTGTATTTTAGCACTCTCCTGTCCCGTTTTACGGTCTACCAGACAGGGCACCTCTTCATCGATGATGCAGAGGGGCATGTCATCGTCAATAGACGCCCGGAATGGGTGCAGCAGCGTGTGAATTTTATTGAAAAGGCGAAAGGGGACAGCGCCTTCAGGGAAATGGCCGCCATGGTGCAGCGCGGCATTTCCGGCGAACAGGGCACAGCCCGCTTCACTGTGGACGGCGTGCCGCGCATTTGCGCCTTTCGTCCCGTATCCAGTTCGCAGGAGGGCTGGTTTGTGGGGCTGGTGGCCCCTTTGACGGAAAGTCCGCTCAAGGAGCTCCCCGGCGGCATGTTCGCTATCGGCGTGATAACGCTTTTTTTGAGCGTGGCAGCTGCTTTTTTGGCGGCCTTTTTGCTTAAACGGCCCTATGAGGAGATGGAGCGCCTACGGAAAGTGGCCCTTAGCGCCTTAAAGGCGAAAAGCGACTTCATTGCGAGCATGAGTCATGAGATCCGCACGCCGTTGAACGCCGTGATC
>DBDO01000252.1 GCA_002293605.1 Desulfovibrionaceae bacterium UBA930 | reverse complement strand
ACCAGCCAGTTGATCACGCGCTGGTCAAAGTCTTCGCCGCCAAGAAAGGTGTCGCCGTTGGTGGCGCGCACTTCCACAACGCCGTCGCCCACTTCCAGAATGGAAATATCAAAGGTGCCGCCGCCCAGGTCGAATACGGCGATTTTTTCATTGGCCTTGCGGTCCGCGCCATAGGCCAGGGACGCGGCTGTCGGCTCGTTGATGATGCGCTTTACGTCAAGCCCGGCGATACGGCCCGCGTCTTTGGTGGCCTGACGCTGGGAATCGTTGAAGTAGGCCGGAACGGTAATAACGGCTTCAGTGACGCTTTCGCCAAGGTAGGCTTCGGCATCGGCCTTGAGCTTGCCCAGGATCATGGCTGAAACTTCCGCCGCCGTATAGGTGCGGCTTTCAATTTCAACAGCGGCATCGCCGTTTTTGTCAGCCACGATTTTATAGGGGCTGTGCTTTTTCCAGTCCTGGATTTCCCTGGTATCGGCTTTTCTGCCAATAAGGCGCTTAATGCCGAAAACCGTGCGTTCCGGGTTGGTTACGGCCTGACGCTTGGCAATATCGCCGACAAGGCGTTCCTTGTCGGTAAAAGCCACAATGGACGGGGTGGTGCGCCCGCCTTCGGGGTTGGTGATGCACTTGGCCTCCTTGCCTTCCATCACGTAGACGCAGGAGTTTGTCGTACCAAGGTCTATTCCGATAATTTTGCCCATACAGTTAGTCCTCCTCACAGGTCAGCAAAATACGTATCCCGCCGGCAGCGCGCGGCTGCGGCAGGTAGTGTTTCCATTGGAATAGGTAACGCCTTTTTTTTTTTCGTCCAGAGGCAGCGAGGAAAAAACATCGATTTATAGCGGCTTTTTTAAGGGCTGTTTCCGAAGCGTTCTTCAGGGAGGGGCTGCCCCCAAAGCCCTCTGACAGGGCTGTTTTGTATATGTTCGCCTTATGCTCTGCAAAAGGCGGAAGACTCTTTTGCGCACACTCCCCCGATACAGGAATTTATAGAATGGCTATAGGAAACAGTCTTGAAGTAAAAACGGTTTGCTGATATTAAAGAAATATAAACTCTTGCCTTTGATAACAGTTCCTGATACTGCTTAAAAATAGTATCTATGTCTTCTTCGGGCGCTCTCCTGCTTCACTATGAGGGTACCTGGAATATCATTAACCGGGAGAAGGGGCGTATCGCCTTGCATAGCCCTTTTCCCTCTGCCAAAGGGGTGCCGTATGGATGTTGTGATGTTGTCGCGGCTGCAGTTCGCGGTAACGGTATTT
This sequence comes from Desulfovibrionaceae bacterium UBA930, assembly GCA_002293605.1. Lineage (GTDB taxonomy): Bacteria > Desulfobacterota > Desulfovibrionia > Desulfovibrionales > Desulfovibrionaceae > Frigididesulfovibrio. The sequence goes on along the minus strand of DBDO01000252.1, from coordinate 3,807 downwards.
TTCCACTTCATCTTTGTTCCGCTCACGCTCGGCCTGTCCGTGCTTCTGGCTGTCATGGAGACAATCTATGTACGAACCGGAAACGAACAGTACAAAAGAATGGCCAAGTTCTGGGGTAAACTTTTTCTCATCAATTTCGCCCTTGGCGTTGTAACCGGCATTACACTGGAATTTCAGTTCGGCACCAACTGGTCCAACTACTCGCACAGCGTAGGCGACATCTTCGGCTCCATTCTGGCCATCGAAGCCACCCTGGCCTTTTTTCTGGAGTCCACCTTCATCGCCGTGTGGCACTTCGGCTGGGAGCGGGTCTCCAAGCGGGTGCACTGTTTCGCCATCTGGGCCGTGGCCGTAGCCGGCAACCTTTCCGCCGTCTGGATCATCATCGCCAACGGCTGGATGCAAAACCCGGTAGGCTCTGAATTTGTCGCGGGCAAGGCCATTCTCACGGACTTTTTCGCGGTTATCGGCAACCCCTTTGCCTGGAGCCAGTACTTTCACACCATTCTGGCCGCCTGGATGCTCTCGGGCTTCTTCGTGCTGGCCATTTCCGCCTGGCACCTGGTGCGCAAGAACGAAGTGGACTTTTTCAACCGCTCCTTCAAGATGGCTTCGGCCTGGACCCTTGCGCTGGCGCTGCTTCTCGCCGTTCACGGCCACGGCCACGGCATGACCGTGGCCAAGTACCAGCCCACCAAGCTGGCGGCCATGGAATCGCATTGGGAAAGCGCCTCCTCGGCCCCCATGTATTTGCTGACCCTGCCGAACGAGGCCAAGAAGGAGAATTATTTCGAACTCCTGCCCGTTCCCGGCTTTCTCAGTTTCCTGGCTTACGGCGACTTTAACGCCGAAGTGAAGGGCCTGAAGGAACTTGCGCCGCTGGACTTTGCCGAATTTCAGAGAAAAACCGGCTATGATCCGGCCAAACCTGTGGCGGAAATGCCTGACGGGTCAAAGCTTCTGCGGCCCATGCAGCCTGAAGAGGCCATGCCGCCGGTGCTGCTGACCTTTCTTTCCTTCCGGCTCATGGTGGGCCTGGCGGGCCTGTTCATTCTGCTGGCCGCGCTGGCCTGGGTCTGGCGGGACAGCATAGCCGAGCGGCCCGGATTCGCCCGCATTCTGCTCTATGCCATCCCTCTGCCCTATATCGCCATTATGGCGGGCTGGACCGTGGCCGAAGTGGGCCGCCAGCCCTGGATTGTGCACAAGCTCATGCTCACCGTGCAGGGCATTTCACCTGTGCCGGACTCTTCCGTGGCCCTGTCCCTGGCGGCCTTTATCGTCATTTACGGGCTGTTGGGCGTTGTGGACATCTACCTGTTGCGCCGTTATGCCATTAAGGGCCCGGCGGCGTAGCCGCTCAACTTTTTCGCCACGAGGATATGCATATGTCTGACATATTGAGCCATGAAATCTTGCAGAACATCTGGTTCTTTCTCTGGGGCTTGCTCTGGGCCATCTACTTCGCGCTCGACGGCTTTGATCTCGGCATGGGCACGCTCCTGCCCTTTCTGGCTAAAAACGACACGGACCGCCGCATCATTTTCAACGCTGCCGGTCCCTTCTGGGACGGCAACGAGGTCTGGCTGATCACCGCAGGCGGCGTAACCTTCGCGGCCTTTCCCCTGGCCTATGCCGTAATGTTCAGCGCCCTGTATGCGCCGCTCCTCATCCTGCTTTTTGCCCTTATCTTCCGCGCGGTATCCTTTGAATTCCGCAACAAGATAGACCACCCGCAGTGGCGCGCCGTGTGGGACGGCTTTCAGTTCCTCGGCAGCTTTCTGCCCGCTCTGCTGCTCGGCGTGGCTTTTGCCAACCTCTTTCAGGGCATTCCCATCAACGAAAAGGGCGTCTACCTCGGGAACATTATAAAGCTTCTCAACCCCTACGGCCTGCTCGGCGGCATCTTCTTCGTGCTGATGTTCGCCATGCACGGGGCACTCTGGCTGGCCATCAAGTCGCTTGCGCCCATGCATGACCGCGCCCTGAACGCGGCCGCCGTCATCTGGCCCCTGCTGGCCTGCGTTGCCGTGGCCTTTCTGCTCGCCACGGCCCACTACACCCCGCTCTACAATAACTACCTGAGCGCCCCGGTCATGATGCTCATTCCCATTCTGGCCGTCATAGCGCTTTTCGCCATGCGCTTTCTGCTCAAGGCGAACTTGACGGGCGGGGCTTTTGCCGCCAGCGCGGGCTTCATCCTGCTGGTTACCCTGTTCGGCGTGTTTGGCATGTACCCGGCGCTCATTCCCTCAAGCCTCTCGCCCGAAGCCTCCATTACCGTGGGCAAGGCGGCCTCCTCGCAGCTGACCCTGACCATCATGCTCTGCGTGGCGCTTGTCTGCGTGCCCGTGGTGATCGCCTACCAGGCCTGGGTCTTCTCCATCTTCTCGCACAAGGTTACAGAAGAGGAGCTGGATTCGGATCACGCTTACTAAGCGTTGTTTTTAAGGATGCACTGATTAATGGGCTTTTGGGAAACGCGTAGTCATTTTGTTTGGCAAGGCGCGAGGTTCTTTCCCGATGGGGGCTGGACTCTTTGNNGAAATTATTCAGCGTTTCCTTAGATGTCCTGCTTCCCATTATCTGCAATCTGCTTAAAATCCTTTGCATTCAATCGACTGACAGTAGATTGCCCCGTACTTTTTTCGATCTGCTCACGGGCGACTTTCGCTGCCTGTGCGCCTTCCACGGCAACTTCCGTGCTTTCCTTGAGGCCAGCAGGTTGCCGGACTATCGAGATATCCGTTGCGGCGACTTCGGCCAGCATATTGAGCACCAGTTCGGTGTTGGTCATGTTGTCGCGCAGATTTTCTTTTTTCAGTCCTTTGAAGCTCTTATATTCGCGGGTGGTCATGCCGCTCCAGGTCTTGCTCATCAAATCGGTGAGGGCGGCATATTCTTCGCCTTGCCGGACGCCACTTTTATCCCATTCGTCCGTCAGCGCCTTGCGGACTTCGATGGACTTAATGCGCTGGTTGATCCAGTTTTCACTGTACCCGAGGCGATGGTAGTTTTGGATAGCGCGGTTGATGGAAAGCTCCGGATCTACCGTTTCGTCAATCCGCTCATTGCCGACCTTGGCGAGCCACAGTTTGAATGGTTCGGCTTTTTTGCTGGGAATGGATTGCACAAGACGCAAAACTTGTTCAGTATCGGCTACATCTGTGAGCCTTTGTTTGCCATCCTCGGCTGTTAGCTTCAACCGCTTACAATTTGTAAGTGTTTGATTCCCCTCTTTTTTAAGGCGGTTTTTCAATACATTCCAATAGTTTCTTGCATGAAATGTGTCCGCCTGTTCTGTCAGAACGGCAACAATATCAACGACAGAAAACCACCACTTCTCATTCTCTTCGTCCCATTCGGCACGAACTTGGCGGGATTCAAACAGTTTCACGGATTTTTTTGCTGCACTCATAGGGGTACTCTACCTGTTATCCTGTCGTTTACATTCCAGCCGGGCAAGCATCCCGCCAAGTCCTCAAACGTCCAGTCAATGGAAGCGTTAGCGCGCAGTAAAGCCCCACCAGGCCTTTAGTGCTTTGCCTGCCCCGCTGCCGGCGGATTCTGCACCAGCGTTTGCATATCCTCCTCCCGAAAGCCGCCGCCCAGGGNNCCCACGGTGTTTTGCAGGCGCAGGCTTTGCAATTCGATAGCGCTGCGCCGGGCCGCCAGAAAGGCCTCCTGGCTGGCAACCACCTGCAAATAGGTGCTCATGCCCCCCCGGTATTGGGATTCGGCAACGCGCAGGGCTGATCCGGAAGCCTTGACGGCCCGTTCCTGCGCTTCGGCACCGCTCTTCAGATA
>DBDO01000127.1 GCA_002293605.1 Desulfovibrionaceae bacterium UBA930 | reverse complement strand
AAAGAAGCTGCGGAAAAGGCCAAGAAGGACCTGTCCACCTCCATGGAAACCGAAGTCAATCTGCCCTTTATCACGGCTGATCAGACCGGCCCGAAGCACCTTTTGATGAAGCTTTCGCGCGCCAAACTCGAGGCCCTGGTGGACGATCTGGTGCAGCGCACCGTTGAGCCCTGCAAAAAGGCCCTTGCGGATGCGGGCATTTCCGCCAAGGAAATTAATGAAGTCGTGCTCGTGGGCGGCATGACCCGCATGCCTCTGGTACAAAAAACCGTGCAGGACTTTTTCGGCAAAGAGCCCAACCGCTCCGTGAACCCGGACGAAGTGGTCGCCATGGGCGCGGCCATTCAGGGCGGCATTCTGGCCGGCGATGTGAAGGANNGTGCTCCTGCTTGACGTGACCCCGCTTTCCCTGGGTATTGAAACCCTGGGCGGCGTCATGACCAGGCTGATTGACCGCAACACCACCATCCCGACCCGTAAAAGCCAGGTTTTCACCACAGCGGCGGACAACCAGCCTTCGGTGTCCATCCACGTACTCCAGGGCGAGCGCAACATGTCTTCGGACAATATGACCCTCGGCCGTTTCGAACTGACCGGCATTCCCCCCGCCCCGCGCGGCCTGCCGCAGATCGAGGTGTCCTTCGACATCGATGCCAACGGCATTGTGAATGTGTCGGCCAAGGATCTCGGTACCGGCAAGGAGCAGACCATCCGGATCACCGCGTCCTCCGGCCTGTCCGAGAGTGAAATCCAGCGTCTTATCAAGGAAGCGGAATCCCACGCCGATGAAGATAAGAAAAAGCTGGAACTCATAGAAGTCCGTAACCATGCTGATTCGCTGATCTACGCCACGGAGAAATCCCTGTCCGACCTTGGCGACAAGGTGGACGCGGACCTGAGGGCGGATATCGAGGGCAAGTCCACGGCCCTTAAATCCGCGATGGATAACGACAACATCGATTCCATCAAGAGCGCTATGGACGAGCTTTCCAAGGCTTCGCACAAGCTGGCGGAACAGCTCTACGCGCAAAAGTCCCAGGAAGGCGGGGCCGCCCAGGCAGGGGCGGATGCCGGAGCCGGGACCGCCGGAGCGAAAAAGGACGATGATGATGTGGTTGATGCCGACTTTACTGAGGTAAAGTAGACAGACCCTGGCGAGCCACATTGAAAAAGCCCTGCGCGGCTGTGTCTTCACAGCTTCGCGGGGCTTTCTTGTTCAGGCAAAAGAAAGGCTTTTTGATCTGGAATCGGAATTACAGGGTTCCGGCGTAATCAGCCAAAGGCTTCAGGTTGGCGGAGTGCAGTTTGGCAATGCTGTGCATCACGGCCTTGCGTTCTCCGCCATATGTTCCTTCCGCGTATCCCTGTAAACGTTTCAGTATCTCGGCGCTGTCCAGGTCCTTCAGGGGAACCGAACCTCCGATGGATTTATCGCCCTTCTCGCCGTGACAGTCGGCGCAATTGGACTTGTACAGGGCCGCCCCATCCCCGGCCAGAGCGGCTGAGGCCACAAAAAGGGCTATTCCCGTCAGTGTCAGCAGTTTCTTCATATCTCTATGCTCCTTGAAAAGACGCCTGCCCACAGGAGCGCGCGTGTCGTCTCCCCCTGTAAACAAGGGCGCGCATACGCGGGCTTTGCCGGGCAGGGCCTATGGATTCTTGTTGTATAGAATAGTATATATTGCAAAAGACAAGGGAACACAAGACATAAAAAAAGGCGGCAAGGCCGCCTGAGGCTATTGACAAAGCCCTTGAGAGGGCAGAGCCCTCTCAAGGGCTCCCGGCAAAGGATTTACGTAGAGGAGTTCGCCTTCGCTTCGCTCAGGACGAACGGCCCTTTGCAGTCCCATCGCCGGAANNAGGGGCCTCAGGCCCCTGGCGGGGAGTGGGGCGGAGCCCCACAGAAAAAAGCGTTCTTGTCAGCTTTTCTTTTTTCTCCCTCCGCCTTTTGGGCTGCGGGCTTTCCCGCCGGGGGCGGCAATGCTTCGTTTTTCCGTCCGGGCCGAGCGGGGGGCCTTTTGCAGGCGTCCGGAAGTGGGGCCGCCCACAGGGCCTTCCGGAATAAAGTTCAATTCAAGACGGCTGAGGTTCACGTCCGTAAGGCGCACTTGCAGACTCCGGCCCAGGCGGAAGCTGCGCCCGCTCCTTCTGCCTCTGACCTCCTGGCGTTCTTCCAGGTAGTCGTAATAATCGTCATCAAGCGCGGACAGGCGGATCATGCCTTCGGCCAGAAGCTCCGGCAGCTCCACGAAAATACCGAAATCCGTCAGACCGGAAATAAGGGCCGTGAAGCTCTCGCCCTGCCTGTCGCGCAGAAAGAGCACGCTGAGGCGCTTGTGCATTTCCCGTTCCGCTTCGGCGGCAGTGCGTTCCGTGGCGTTGATATGCTCGGCTGCGGCTTCAAGCCGGGCCTGCGAGGGGGCTTTTTCCTTTTCCGGGCCGCTTGGGGCAAGGCTGCGTTTGAGCGCCCGGTGCACCAGCAGATCCGCATAACGGCGAATGGGGGAGGTAAAGTGGCAGTAGCAGGCTGAAGCCAGACCGAAATGCCCTTCGTTCTCCGGCTGGTAGCGGGCCTGCATCATGGCGCGCAGCAGCAGCCGGGTGATCACGTACTCGCCGGGCGTGTCCTTGTTCTGCTCAAGTATGCGGCGCAAATCCCGGCTTGTGGGAGGTTTTTTGACGCGGCCCTGTTTGCCTTTGCCCGCAGGGGAACGCTTACCCGGCCCAAAGGCGACCGTTTGCGGCAGGGCAGGCTCACCAAGGCCGCTGCGCGCCAGAAAATCCATAAGGCTGCGTAATTTATCCGGGTCGGGTGGCTGATGCACGCGGTACAGGGCAGGGGCCTGCCTGGCTTCAAGAAACTCGGCCACGGCCTCGTTCGCCGCAATCATGCATTCTTCAATAATACGATGCCCAAAATGACGCTCACGCGCGGCAACGCCGCAGAGTTCCCCCTGTTCGTCAAAAAGGTGCACGGCTTCCGGCAGGTCGAAGTCCAGCGCGCCGCGCTCGCGCCGTTGCTCAAGCAGCAGCCGGGCCAGACGCTCGGCCTCTCGCAGCATGGGCAAGGCATCGCCGAGCCGCGCCGCTTCTTCCTCATCATGCAGGAGCAAGCCGCGCTGAATCTGCCCGTAAGTGAGACGTGCCCTGCTTTGTATGACCGCCGGGTACAGATCTGCGCCGCAGCGCTCGCCTGCGGCGGTAAAACGCAAGTCCGCCGCCATGACCAGACGCGGTGTTCCGGGCTTTAAGCTGCACAGTCCGTTAGAGAGCGCTTCGGGCAGCATGGGCTCGACGGACAGAGGAAAATAGCAGGAGTTTCCCCGCAGCCGGGCTTCCCTGTCCAGGGCGCTATCCGGGCGCACATAATGGGAAACATCGGCAATGGCCACACGCAGCAAAAAGCCCTTTGCATCCGCCTGCACATGAATGGCATCGTCAAAATCCCTGGCCTTTTGCCCGTCAATGGTGACAAAGGGGATGGCGCGCAAATCCCGGCGCTGCGCAAAGTCTTCTTCCTGCGGCTCACAGGGCAGGGCGCGCGCTTCGGCCAGCGCTTCTTCCGGGAAGGGACCGGGAATGCCGTGATTGCTTTTGGTGATGCGCTCCTGGGCAGCGGGGCTTTCTTCGTGCTCCAGGTTCAGCGTGGCCTTGGCCTGCCACAGTCCGGGGCCGAGCTTTTCTCCCGGTTGCAGAAGCAGGAGATCGCCTTTGGCGAGCTCTTTTTCCAGGGCACCGGCATCGGTGAGGAAGAGGGCCTGCAAGCGGGAATTTGCCGGGGCGCACATCCACAGTCCGTCTTTTTGTCGGCGCAGGGCATGGGCGGGAATTTCGGCCAGGGAGCGGCGCAGCACCCGGCTTACCCGCCCTTCCGCGCTTGGCCCGCGTTTGCCGGGCAGAAGCAGCACCTCCACCCTGTCGCCGTGCCAGGCATCGTTCATGGCAGCGGGATGAATGTAAACATCAGCGCCGCCCTGTGCGGGGCTGACA
>DBDO01000129.1 GCA_002293605.1 Desulfovibrionaceae bacterium UBA930 | reverse complement strand
AAGGCGATAGGCGTACCTGTGGTCAGCCCCTCAAAGACGCCGGAAAGAATCCGCACCTGATCCGGTTCGTTTCGGGCCGTTCCTGCAGTTTCGCCTCTGCCGCCGACGCCGGGACGGCGCGCGTCCAGTTCTTTCTGGATATCCGCCTCGGACAGGGGCAGACCGGCCGGGCAGCCGTCCACGACCCCGCCAAGGCCAGGACCGTGCGATTCTCCATAGGTGGTCAGGCGGAATATGCGCCCAAAGCTATTGCTGTACATAGGGTCTTCCTGTTCAAATATTTTGCAGGGGAGCTCCTGTCCCCCTTAAAAAGGCTTTGCCAAGCCGCGTTGCCGCCTCAAGCACGGCCTCCTGCGAAAGCGAGGCGTCCAGACAGTGATGCGCGCACTCGCGGTAGAGCGCTTCGCGCTCCGCCAGCACCCGGATCATTTCCAGCCGGGGATCTTCTCCGGTCAGGGAAGGACGCTGGAGTGCCCCGCCATCGCGCTCCAAACGTTCGGCCAGAATATGGGCAGGCGCGCTTAAGTAGAGCACCATGCCTGCCTGGCGCATCAAGGCCCGATTTTCAGCAGACAGCACCGCGCCGCCGCCTGTTGCCGTCACCGATCCCGCAAGGGCCGCATGGGTAAGGGCCTGCGATTCCCGCGCCCTGAAGCCCTCCCAGCCCTCGCGTTCCACTATTGCGGCTACGCTCATGCCAGCTTCGGCGCAGACAAGCGCATCCGTATCCAGCTGGGGCAGGCCGAGCCGCTTTGCCAGCAGACCGGAAAGCGTCGTCTTGCCGCAGCAACGCGGGCCGATGAGAAAAATGGAAGGCGGGTTTATGTGCATGGTATGGCCTGTATGAATTATGGGTGGGCAATACAATCTCTTTACAGCATCGAAGCCGAACTATAAAGTGAAGCCTGATTTTTCACAAATCGAAAAGTAGCCTTGCCGTATGAGCCTATTGATTTCGAGAAACCGTTTTTGCAAAGGCGGACAGTGATGGTTGATTCTTCCCCTCTGGTCTTGGGTATCGCCGGTTTTGGCACTGTCGGGTCCGGTCTTGTCCGCATTTTGACGGAGAACAGGGCCGAAATTCTGGCGCGCACCGGGCGCGATATTGTCATTAAAACAATACTGGTGCGCGATCTTGCGAAAAAACGCGCCCAGGCCCTGCCCGAAGGCGCGTTTTTAACCGCGAATCCCGATGATTTGCTGCTCGACCCGGACATTCATGTGGTGGTTGAACTGATCGGCGGCGTGGACAAGCCGCGCGAACTGATTGCCAGAGCCTTGCGGGCCGGCAAGCATGTGGTCACGGCCAACAAGGCCCTGCTCGCAGAAAGCGGCAATGAACTGTTCGCTCTGGCTCGGGAAAAGGGCCTGCACCTGGGCTACGAGGCCAGCGTGTGCGGCGGGGTTCCCGTGGTGCAAACGCTGCGGGAAAGCCTTGCCGGAAACAGGCTGGACGGTTTGATGGGTATTTTGAACGGCACCAGCAACTATATCCTTTCGGAAATGAGCACCAGGGGGCTGGATTTCGATGTGGCGCTGAAGAGCGCCCAGGAACTCGGCTATGCCGAGGCTGACCCGACCCTGGATATTGAAGGCTTTGACGCTGCCCACAAGCTGGCCCTTTTGATCCGTCTGGCCTGGGGTGTGGATTACCCCTACGCCAAGCTCCCCGTGCGCGGCATCACCGGAGTATGCCGGGAAGACATCGCCTTTGCCCGTGAATTCGGCTACCGCATCAAGCTTGTGGCCCACGCCCGCCTTGTGGGAGGCAGCCCGGCCGAGGGCGGCGGCATTGAGGCCGAGGTCTGCCCCACCCTGGTGCACCGCACCTTTCTCATGGCCCGAGTGGGCGGGGCCTACAATGCGGTGCGTCTTGAGGGCAACGCCGTGGGCTCGATTTTCCTGCACGGCAAGGGGGCCGGGGATCTGCCGACAGGCAGCGCCGTGGCTTCCGATGTTCTGGCCATTGCCAGAAAGGCGGCCGTGAACAATACCGGCTTTGCCCTGCCCCACCTGCCTGTGCCCGCCCGGATTATCCCGCAGTCGGAATCACGCAGCCGCTACTACATTCGCATGAAAGTCACGGACAAGCCCGGCGTATTGCGGGACATTGCCGGCATTATGGCCGACAACGACATCTCCATTGCCCAGGTCATTCAAAAAGACCTTGCAAACGGCAATGCCGCCCAAGGGGATGCGCCCCATGTTCCCTTTATTGTCATGACGCATGAGGCCACAGCCCAGGGTGTGCACAAGGCCTTGCGCACCCTGAGCGCATCGCCCCTGCTGCACGAGCCACCGGTTCACTACCGGGTGATGGACAAAAAAAAACCGTGAACACGCTATAAACAGGAGCATCTTCCCATGTACAAAAAAGTGCTTCTCCCCTGTGACGGATCAGATCACGCCGCTCTGGCCTGCCGCCAGGCCATTGATCTGGCTCTTGCCGGCAACATGGAAATCGTGCTGCTCAACTGCTACGGAGAATTGCCCGCCACCATAGGCGGCACGGCCAGGGATGAGATCATCGCTCTGGCCGAGGCCGAAAGCGCCATCATTCTCACTCCTTGCGCGCGTCTTTGTGAAGAAAGCGGGGTCAGGCACAAGATTCTGATCCGCTGCGGCGGTCCGGGCAGAACCATCACCCAGGTAGCCCAGGCGGAAGGCTGCGATCTCATTGTCATGGGTTCGCGGGGTCTGAGCGACTTTTCCGGCATGGTCATGGGTAGCGTAAGCCACAGGGTATTGCGCCACTCCACGGTTCCCGTGCTTATTGTGCGTTGACCATGCCAGCATCCGCCGCAGCGCCCCGTAGCGCCCTTTCTTCTACGGCACGCAACCTTTTGTCCCGGCCCGAACCGGAGCTTGCCGCCGTGCTGGACAGGCTCATTGAGGCCCTGGCAATGGCCGCGCCCATTCCCGCAAGCCACCGCCGGGATCTCCCCCCGGCGGTGCGCGAACTCTCGCGCATGCTGACCTCGGAGCGGGGGGAGCTTTCCCGCTCCTACTGGTCCGCTCCCCGCTTTCTTGCCGCCTATCTGCACTTTTTTCTTCCCTGGAACGTTTTTCGCCTGGCCTGGCTTCTGCCCGGCCTGGATATTCCTCTGTCCTCCGGCAGCCGCGTGCTGGACCTGGGGAGCGGTCCCCTGACCCTGCCCATAGCCCTGTGGTGCGCCCGGCCCGATTTGCGCCGCCTGCCGCTCTTTTTTGATTGCGTGGATGTGGCGATCAAGCCCATGGAATACGGCAAGGCCGCCTTTTTCGCTCTGGCCGGGGAAGATTCCCCCTGGCGCTTTTCTTTGCGGCGTTTTCCCGTGGAAAAGGCCCTGCGCGCGGCCTGTGGCGGCTTTGGCAAACAGGCCTCTGCGGGCAAAGCTGCCTATGATTGCATCATGGCCGGGAACATGCTCAACGAGCTTTGCGGGGGCGGCGCACAACACGCTCGCTCCACGCCGCAGGCCCGGCTTGAGGAGGTGATCGGCCTTGTTTTTTCCGCTCTTGCGCCAAAAGGCAGGTTCTTTGTGCTGGAACCGGGAACGCGCTTTGGCGGCAGGCTCATCGCCCTGGCCCGCAAGGCGGCGCTTCTGCGGGGCTTTACGCCCCTGGCCCCCTGCACCCACGCCGGG
>DBDO01000182.1:2551-2939 GCA_002293605.1 Desulfovibrionaceae bacterium UBA930 | reverse complement strand
AGGGAGGATCTGGCCACGGTTATGGCAGAAGGCTGCGAGCGCCTCGGCCGGGGCATATCGGTAATTGTCTTTCCCCAGAGCACGCGCAGCGCCGCGCTTGATCCGGCCCAGTTCAACAGCATCGGCGTCAAGCTGGCAGCCCGGGCGGGCGTGCCCGTAGTGCCTGTGGCCCTTTGCACAAAGGCCTGGAAAGTGGGGCGCATAGTCAAGGATTTCGGCGGGCTGGACCCGGCAAAGCCGGTGCATTTCGCCTTTGGCGCGCCGCTTCACGTGCAGGGCAAGGGCAGGGAGGAGCACGCGGCAGTGTGCGCCTTCATTCAGGAGCGTCTGGAAGCCTGGAGCGGGGAACGCGGAGGCATGCCCTTATGGAAACGCTGAATAATTTCCG